>JAKDUN010000057.1 GCA_030457675.1 Brachybacterium sp.
ACGTGCTGCACACCACCGCGCGCGCCTGCGCGCACACCCGCCCCCGCCGCGGGCGGGGCGGCCCCGGGGGGGGGCCCGGCCCGCTTTCTGCCTCGAGGTGACGTGGGGGTCAGTCCCGCGGCGGGATGAGGAGCTCGCGCAGCACCTGGGAGGCCCCACGCAGCGCGTCCCGCTGGGCGGGCGTGGCACCGTCGATCCGACTGCGCAGCCAGGCGTGCCGGCGCTCCCTGCCTGCGAGCACCAGCCGCTCACCCTCCTCGGTGAGCGTGACCCTCACCTGGCGCCCGTCCACCGGGTGCGCGGCACGACGCACCAGACCGGCCTGTTCGAGCCGTCCCAGGATCCGGGTCATGACCGGCGGGCTCACGTGCTCGAAGTCCGCCAGTGCGCTCGGCGTCGACTCCCCGGCGCGCTGGAGATACGCGAGCACCGAGAACTGCGGGGCGGAGACGTCCTCCGAGGCGGTGTGCGAGCGCAGGATCCGGGAGGAGACCAGCAGCACCCGCTGCAGCTCGGCGGCGAGCTCGACGGTCTCCCCGCCCTCGGCCGCGGAGGGCTCCGTCGACCCGTCCTCGGCACCGCTCCGACTCACAGCAGGAAGCCCTCGATCGCACCGCGCAGGAAGTACACGACGAACAGCAGCGCGATGAGGTACATCAGCCAGTGCACCTCGCGGGCCTTGCCGCGGACCACCCGGATGAGCACGTACATCACGAAACCGGCGCCCATCCCGACGGTGATCGAATAGGCGAAGGGCATCAGGATGATGGTGAGGAAGGCGGGGACCGCGACCTCGACGTCGGTGAAGTCGATGTCGGTGATCTGGGTCATCATCAGGAAGCCGACCATCACCAGTGCGGGTGTCGCCGCCTCGTAGGGGACCATCGCGACCAGCGGCGAGAGGAAGGTCGAGAGGAGGAACAGGGTGCCGACCACCACAGCGGCGAGCCCGGTCCGGGCGCCCTCGGCCACTCCCGAGGTGGATTCGACGAAACTCGTGTTCGAGGAGACGCCGCCGACGCCGCCGGCGATCGCGGCCACCGAGTCGACGACCAGGATCCTCTGGGAGTGCGGGATGTCGCCGTCCTTCTCGACGAGGCCGGCCCCTGAGGCGACCCCGACCATCGTGCCCATGGTGTCGAAGAAGTCCGCCAGCAGCAGCGAGAAGACGATGACGCTCGCCCCGATGACGCCCGCGGCGGTGATCCCGCCGATCGGGTCGACGGTGAAGAGCGTCGCGAAGTCGGGCAGCCGGATCGGGAACTCCGTGAGCGCCGGGACGTTCATCGCCCATCCGCCGGGGTTCCCGGCGCCCGCCTCGTCGGCCGGGGCGAAGGCGCCCAGGTGCAGCACCCGCTCGATGACCATCGCCAGCCCTGTCGCCGTGACGATCGCGATGAGGATCGCGCCGGGGACCTTGCGGATCCACAGCACGAACATCAGCAGCAGGCCGGTGACGAACACGAAGGTGGGCCAGCCGGTCAGCGAGCCGTCGTTGCCCAGCTGCACCGGGGTCCCGGCGGCGGTGGTCACGAACTTGGCGTTGAACAGCCCGAGGAAGGCGATGAACAGACCGATGCCCACGGCGATCGCGGTCTTGAGGAAGGGAGGGACAGCGTTGAAGACCGCCCTGCGGAAGCCGGTGAGTACCAGGATCAGGATCACCACCCCCTCGAGCAGCACCATGCCCATGGCGCCGCCCCAGGTCATGCCGGGCAGCGGCACGACGGAGTAGGCGAGGTAGGCGTTCAGTCCGAGGCCCGCGGCGAGGGCGAGCGGGAACTTCGCCCAGGCCCCCATGAACAGGCTCAGCAGCCCGGCGATCAGCGCCGTGCCCGCGGCGACGGCCGGCAGGTTCGGCTCGGTGCCGCCGCCGAGGTACATCCCGGTCGAGTCCGGGACGGTGCCGATGATCAGCGGGTTCAGCACCACGATGTAGCACATCGAGAAGAAGGTGACGAGTCCCCCGCGGATCTCCCGGCCCACGGTGGAGCCCCGCTCGGAGATCGTGAAGTAGCGGTCCAGTCCGGACCGGGGTGCCACGGCCGTGGAGCCGGTGGTCGAGGAGGGGGACGAGGGATCAGCCTGCTGCATGGGAAGAATCGTATCTGTCCCACGCCCCGCGCCTCGCCCTCGTCACCCCTGCGTCACGTCCAGGGGGTTCTCGATCTCCAGCCGACGAGCGTAGCGGTAGTCCTCCGCCAGCTGCAGCTGAGCACCGGCTGCCTCGTCGACCACGACGACGACGTCCGGGTGCAGCTGCAGGACGGTCGCGGGCCAGCGAGAGCTGATCGCCCCCTCGACGAGCTGGGCGATCGCGGCGGCCTTACCGGCGCTGGTGGCGGTCAGCACGATCCTGCGTGCTTCGAGGATGGTGCCCAATCCCTGGCTCAGCGCCCTCACCGGGACGTCAGCGGCGCTGTCGAAGTACCGGGAGTTGTCCTGGATGGTCGAGCGGCTCAGCCCCACCACGCGGGTACGGGAGTTCAGCGAGCTGCCGGGCTCGTTGAAGGCGATGTGTCCGTTGGAGCCGATGCCCAGGATCTGCAGGTCCACTCCCCCGGCCTCAGCGATCCGGCGATCGTAGGAGGCCGCCTCGGCGATCGGGTCGATGGCCGCACCGTCGGGGGAGACGACGGCGGCGTCGTCGATGTCGACCTGCTCGATGAAGTTCTCGCGGATGAAGCGGTGGTAGCTCTGCTCGTGCCCGGCGGTCAGGCCCACGTACTCGTCCAGCAGGAAGGCGCGGCTGCCGGCGAAGGAGAGGCCTTCCTCCCGGTGGCGGCGGATCAGCTCCGCATACGCGGGAATCGGGGAGGATCCGGTGGCCAGGCCCAGCACTGCGCCGGGATCCCCCGCTTCCTGCACAGTGCGGGTGAAGACGTCCGCCACCACTGTCGCGCCTGCGTCGGCGTCCTCCACGATGTGGATCTCCATGCGGTCCTGCCCTTCTGCCCCGGGGACCGCGCCGCGGCCCGCCGATGATCGTTTCTGCGTGTTCTGGGAAGTTTCCGAGGATACCTGCTCACGGGGAGCGTCCACGCAGGTGCCGCCGTGCTCGGGACGGACGCTGCCGGACGGGGCCTCGACGCACGAACGCTGCCGCACAGCTCGTGTGCGGCAGCGTCCGATTCGGCACTGCGGGCGGTCCGGGTCAGGCAGGACGCCCCGCTGGGCTCACTTCTTCTTGCCGGTGTTCGCGGCGTACTCGAAGGCCGCACGAGGGGTCTCGGCCTCCGGGATGCCGATGATGTCGCGGCGGGAGATGAGGTTCGTCGCCCAGCCCGCGATGACGGACGCCTTGCGGCCGAGGGTCGGCATCGCGTACACGTGGTACGAACGGGCCATCACCCATGCCGGCAGACCACGGATGTCGATCTCCTTCTCGCCCAGCTGCAGCAGGCCCACGCCCTTGTACATGCCGAGCGTGGCCATCACGCCGAGGTTGCGGTGGTAGTAATCCACCAACGGGCGGCCCTGGACGGAGCGTGCGATGTTGTCGGCCACACGCTTGGCCTGACGCACCGCGTGCTGCGCGTTGGGCGGGCAGAACTTGCCCTCGCCCGAGGCGAGGTCCGGCACCGCGGCGCAGTCGCCGCCGGTGAAGACGTTGTCCAGCGGGCCGTCGACGCCGTTGACGCGGAGATCCGCGAGCGCCTCGAGCTTGCCCATCAGCGGACCGCGCTCGGTGACGACCGGGAGATCGGAGATCTCCGCGTCGGAGAGCACGGGGGCGGGCTTCACACCGGCGTTCCAGACCAGCAGGTCGGACTCGAACTCGTCGCCGTCGCTGGTCTTGATCACGCCGTTCTCGGCGGAGTTGAGGAAGGTCTCGAGCTTGACCTCGACACCACGCTCACGCAGCTGGTTCAGCACGTAGGCGCGCTGGTCCTCGGAGAGCTCGGGGAAGATGAACGGGGCGCCGTCGACGAGCACGAACCGGATGTCCGAGGCATGGAGGTCGGGGTAGTAGCGCAGTGCGTCGCGGACCATGTCCTCGGACTCTGCGACGGCCTCGCCGCCGGCGAAGCCGCCACCGATGAAGGTGAAGGTGAGCAGGCGCTTGCGGACCGCGGGATCCTTGGTGGTCGCGGCCTCGGCGAGGTTCGCCAGGACGCGGTCGCGCACGGCGGTCGCCTCCTCGACCTGCTTGAAGCCGATCGCGTTCTCCGCGAGGCCCGGGATGGGCAGCAGGCGGGGGACGGCACCGAGGCCGACGACCAGGTAGTCGTAGGCGATCTCGAGCTGCTCGTCCTCCTCGAGGTCCACCACCACGGTGTTCTCGGCGCTGCGGATCGCGGAGACCGCGCCGGTGACGACCTTCGCGCCCGGCAGCACCTTGCGCAGGGGCGCCAGGACGTTGCGCGGATCGATGCTGCCGGCGCCGACCTCGGGGAGGAAGGGCGCGTACGTCATGTACGGACGCGGGTCGACGACGGTGATCGCGACCTCCGCGCCGAGAGTCTTGCGCAGCTCGGAAGCGGTCGTCAGACCGACGGAACCGCCTCCCAGGATGAGGACATGGGGCTTGCCGCCGAAGGTATTAGTCATATCTACAGAGTAGAACTGTGAAGGCCCGGACACAAAAGGAACCACCAGCTGAACAGATCGAGGTCAGGGCACCCGGTCCAGCAGGTCCAGAGCGATCCCGTCGAGGATGTCATGCTCGCTGGTGCGTGCGGAGGTGATCGTCCCGGCCCTCGAGACCCGTTCGGCGATGCGCGACCAGATCAGTGCCCCGGCGCCGATGACATCGATGCGACCTGGGTGGATGACCTTCCGCTGGGACCGTTCGGCACGGGTCTGGGTGAGCAGGGTGCGGCAGATGTCGCGCACCTCGTCAACCCCCAGGGATGCCCCGTGGGTGAGGTCAGGACGATAGTCCTGGATCCCGGCCGCAACGGCCGTGACAGTGGTCACTGTCCCGGCGACGCCGACCAGCGAGACAGCTCGGTCGAGGGGCACCTCGGCGGCAGCTCGGTCCAGGTGGGCGTCGATCTCGGCGGTGGCCGCGTCGATCTGGGCGGCCGTCGGCGGGTCGGTGACCAGATGGCGCTCCGTCAGGCGCACCGAGCCCATGTCCAGGCTGATCCGGTGGCTCGGGGTCGTCTCCCCGAGCACCAGCTCGGTGGAGCCTCCACCGATGTCCACGACCAGCCGCGGGCCCGTCGGCAGGCCCGCAACGGTGCTGACGGCTCCGCGGAAGGAGAGCGCCGCCTCCTCGGCTCCGCTGATCACCTCGGGCACGATCCCGAGGATCTCGCGGATGCCCTCGATGAAGACCGCACGGTTGGCGGCGTCACGGGTCGCGGAGGTGGCGACGAAGCGGATGTCCTGGGTGTCGACGCCGTGGTGCACGATCAGCTCACGGTAGCGACGAGCGGCCTCGAGCGTCCGCTCCACGGCGACCGGGTCGAAGCGGCCGGTGCGGTCCACGCCCAGCCCCAGCCGGACCATCTCCAGCCGGCGCTCGAGATCGACGAGTTTCCCGGAAGCCTCATCGCGGCGGGCGATGAGCAGACGGATCGAGTTGGTGCCGCAGTCGATCGCGGCGACGGGGGCGCTCATCGGGTCTCCTCTGGCTCGTCAGTGCTCGCGGTGTCCTCAGTGCTCGCGGCGTCGTCCGGCGGCGGTACGTCCCCCTCCTCGCAGCGGCAGAGCAGCTCGGGCAGCACGCCGTCGATCAACGGCAGGACCTCGTCGGCGATCGGGTTGACCCCGGGTCCCTCGGCGAGGGCCTGGCCGGCGAGTGCGTGGAGGCACTTCACCCGGGTGGGCATGCCGCCGGCACTGACGTGCCGGACCTCCTCGGCATCGCCGATCTCCGCGCGGCGGGCGAGATAGCGCTCATGGGCACCGCGGTAGGCGGCGGCGAGCTCAGCCTCCTGTTCGAGCCGCTCGGTGAGCTCGGCCATCAGGCCGACCGCCTCGAGACGCGAGAGCTCCAGCGTGAGCCACGGCAGGGTGAGGTAGAGGGAGGTGGGGAAGGGAGTGCCGTCCTCCAGCCGCGGGGAGGTGCGGACCACGGCGGGTCGGCCGCAGCCGCAGCGCCTGGCGATGGAGACGACGCCCCGCATCTCCCGTCCGAGCTGTGTGCGCATCACCTCGTGGTCCTGCGCGGTGGCCGGGGACTCGAAGGGAAGAGGGGGAAGGGTGCTCACTGGTCGGTGTCCTGATCGGTGGTGTCGGCGGGGTTCTGCTCGGAGACGTCGTCATCGGTCGATCCGGTCTCGTCAGGGATGTCCTCGGGGGTGAGCCGGCTGGAGCCCTCCACGCTCTCCCAGAGCACGGAGAACCACTCACCGTCCTTCGCGGCCTCCTCGGCCCGCTCGGCCTCGGTGAGGGGGACGTCCTGCCCGGAGGTGTCGGTGAGTCGGTACTGGGTCTCCCCCGGCATCGCGAACAGCAGTCGTTCGCGGGCGCGGGCGGCGACGTACGCGGGGTCCTCCCAGCGGGCCACCTGCTCTCGCAGCGCCTCGACCTGCTGCTCCTGCTGGGAGACCTGCGTCTCCAGCTCGGAGAGGTTCTGCCGCTGGGCGACATAGGTGTTGACCGTCGGCACCAGCGCGGCCAGGGCGATCACGACCAGCGCCACCAACGCGAGGGTGCGGCGGGTGATGGTGATGCCAGGGCCCTCCTCCTCCGCCGTGCTGCGCGGGGTCGCGGCGGGCCGTGAGGCCGCGGCCGGCCCCCGGGTGCGCGAGGACTTCGAGGCGCCACTGCGCGAGGTGCCGGCGGCGGGTCGCGAGGTGGTCCGTGCTCCGGAGCGCCTGCCCCCGGACGCAGAGACCGGGCGCCTCGTCGATCGCGGGGCGCCCGGTCGTCTGCTGCTCATGGCACGAGGTTACAACCTCACCCTGCGGACTCCGGCCTCATCCTGAATGCCGGCTCTCCACGTACTCGTTCCACGCAGTGCGGGGAGATCATGCCGTGAAACGCGGGAATGCGGAGCCGCCTGCGTACCGGGCTGCCTCGCCGAGCTCCTCCTCGATGCGCAGCAGCTGGTTGTACTTCGCCACACGCTCGCTGCGAGCCGGTGCGCCCGACTTGATCTGACCGCAGTTGGTGGCCACGGCGAGGTCCGCGATGGTGGTGTCCTCGGTCTCACCGGAGCGGTGGGACATCATCGCGGTGAAGCCGGCGCGGTGCGCGAGGTCCACGGCGTCCAGGGTCTCCGAGAGCGAGCCGATCTGATTGACCTTGACCAGCAGCGAGTTCGCGGAGCCCTCCGCGATGCCGCGGCCGAGACGCTCGGGGTTGGTGACGAAGAGGTCGTCGCCCACCAGCTGAGTCTTGTCGCCCAGGCGGTCGGTCATGGCCTTCCAGCCCTCCCAGTCATCCTCGTCCAGCGGGTCCTCGATGGAGACCAGCGGGTACGAGTCGACGAGCTCGCCGTAGTACTCGACCATCTCGGCGGAGGTCTTCTTCGCGCCCTCGAAGGTGTACGAGCCGTCCTCGAAGAACTCCGAGGCCGCGACGTCGAGCGCGAGCGCGACGTCCTTGCCGGCCTCGAAGCCGGCGTTGCTGATGGCTTCGACGATGAGGTCGAGAGCCGCACGGTTGGAGTCGAGGTTCGGCGCGAAGCCGCCCTCGTCGCCGAGTCCGGTGGCCAGGCCGCGCTCCTTGAGCACGGCCTTCAGGGCGTGGTAGACCTCGGCACCGACGCGCATGGCCTCGGAGAAGGTCTCCGCACCGATCGGCGCGATCATGAACTCCTGGATGTCGACGTTGGAGTCCGCGTGGGAGCCGCCGTTGAGGATGTTCATCATCGGCACCGGCAGGATGTGGGCGTTCGGGCCGCCGACGTACTGGTACAGCGGCACGCCGGCGGAGTCGGCGGCCGCGCGGGCCACGGCGAGGGAGACGCCGAGGATCGCGTTGGCGCCCAGAGCGCTCTTGTTGTCGGTGCCGTCGAGCTCGAGCATCGCGGCGTCGATCGCACGCTGCTCCTGGACGTCCATGCCCAGGATCTTCGGCTGGATGTCGGCGACCACGGCGCCGACGGCGTCCAGGACACCCTTGCCCAGGTAGCGGGACGTGTCGCCGTCACGGCGCTCGGCGGCCTCGAAGGCGCCGGTGGAGGCACCGGAGGGGACCCCGGCGCGGGCGAAGGTGCCGTCGTCGAGCAGGATCTCCACCTCGACGGTGGGGTTTCCTCGGGAGTCGAGGATCTCGCGGGCGTGCAGGGCATCGATCAGGGCTGCCATGGGCTGTTCCTTCCTTCGGATGAAGTGCTGTCACGGCCGGTCGGCGCTGACCGTCCAGGGGACAGTCTAGGCCGAGCCCTCCGGGTCACGCTCCGAGGTGCCCGCGGTTGCGCGCTCCTCCCCCGGCGCCGAGGGATCTGCGGGCACCGGATTCGGGGCCGTGAGGAGGGTGCGAGTGCGCGACAGCAGCGTGCGCAGCGCCGTCTCGGGGTCATCGTCCCGTGACTCGGCGGCCACGGCGAGGTCCAGCAGCGCCCGTGCCACGTCGGCACCCCAGTCCTGGGCGTCCTCGGCGCGGGCGGCCTCGTCGGCGGCCGCCAGCAGCTCTTCGAGCCTCCCCGCGGAGCGGGCCCGGTGCACCGCCTTCGCTGCGGTCTGCAGTGCCGGCAATGGGGCGGGGATGCCGTCGAACCAGCCCTTCTCACGGGCTCCGGAAGAGGTCTGCTCGGCGGCCTTGACCGCATGCCACTGGGCGATGATCTGCTCGACGTCCTCGGGATCCGCGAGGGCCCGCTCGCGCTGCCGACCGAAGACGTGCGGGTTGCGCCGCTCCATCTTCGCGATGAACGCGCGGGCCACGTCATCGACGTCCCAGGCCGGGTCCTCCTCCTGGCCGACCCGGGCATGGAACAGGATCTGGAACAGCAGGTCGCCGAGCTCATCCGCGAGGGCACCGGGCCCGTGGACGGCAGGGTCGTCGATCACCTCGAGGACCTCGTGGGTCTCCTCGAGCAGGTAGCGGGCGAGCGAGGCATGGCTCTGCCTATGGGTCCAGGCGTCCCCCTCGGGTGCGCGGAGCGACTCCATCACCTCCACCGCTCGCAGCAGGGCGCTGCCCCGGACGGGCTGTCCGGGCTCTGGCTCGGACTCGGGACTCGGGGGGCTCTGCGCGTCGCTCACGGGAGCGAGGCTACTTCGCCGCGGTCCGGACCGTGGGCGCGGCGATCTGCTCCGCCGCAGTGGGGACGAGAGTGCGCAGCACCTCGCGCGCCCACTCCAGCAGCTCGTGGTCCCGCAGCTCGGTGCCCCCGAGCCGTGAGGTCATGGGCCGCGGCACCAGCACCTGGCGCACGGCGGGTTTGAGCAGGGTGCCCGGGTAGAGGCGCTTCATCCGCATCGCCGCGGAGTCCGGGACCTCCAGGTGGGCGAAGCGGATCATCTTGCCCTGGGCCTGGATCTCGTCGACTCCGGCGGCGCGGGCGTCGATCCGGAAGCGGGCCACGTCCAGGAGCACCTCGACCGGGGCGGGCGGGGCGCCGTAGCGGTCGCTGAGCTCGGAGCGGATCTGCTCGATCTCGGAGACCTCCCGCACGGCGGAGAGCTTCGAGTACGCCTCCAAGCGCAGCCGCTCGGAGCCGATGTAGTCGTGCGGGACATGGGCGTCCAGCGGCAGCTCGACGCGGATCTCCTTCTCCGGCGCGGAGCTCTCGCCGCGGAAGGCGGCCACAGCTTCCCCCACCATCCGCACGTACAGGTCGAAGCCGACGCCGGCGATGTGTCCGGACTGCTCGCCGCCCAGGAGGTTGCCCGCACCGCGGATCTCGAGGTCCTTCATCGCCACCTTCATGCCGGCACCGAGGTCGGTGTTGGTGGCGAGGGTGGTGAGGCGGTCGTGCGCGAGCTCGGTGAGCGGCTTGCTCGCGTTGTACAGGAAGTAGGCGTAGGCGCGTTCGCTCGAGCGGCCGACCCGACCGCGCAGCTGGTGCAGCTGGGAGAGGCCGAACTTGTCGGCATTCTCCACGATCAGGGTGTTGGCATTGGCGATGTCGAGGCCGGTCTCGACGATGGTGGTGCACACCAGCACGTCGAAGTCCCGTTCCCAGAAGTCGACGATGACCCGTTCGAGCTGGTGCTCGTTCATCTTGCCGTGGGCGACCTGGACTCGCGCGTCCGGCACCAGCTCCCGCAGGTGGGCGGCAACCCGGTCGATGTCCTCGACCCGATTGTGGATGTAGAACACCTGACCCTCGCGCAGCAGTTCGCGGCGGATGGCGGCGGTGACCTGCTTGTCCTCCTGAGCGCCGACGTAGGTGAGCACCGGGTGGCGCTCCTCCGGCGGGGTCGCCAGGATCGACAGCTCGCGGATGCCGGTGACCGCCATCTCGAGGGTGCGTGGGATCGGCGTCGCGGACATGGACAGCACGTCCACGTTCGTCCGCAGCGCCTTGAGCGTCTCCTTGTGCTCGACGCCGAAGCGCTGCTCCTCGTCGATGATCAGCAGGCCCAGGTCCTTGAGGCGCACGTTCCCGGTCAGCAGCCGGTGGGTGCCGATCACCACGTCGACGCTGCCGTCCGCCAGAGCCTCGATGGTGGCTCTGGAGTCCGCGGGGCTCTGGAAGCGGGAGAGGCCGCGCACGGTGACCGGGAACCCGGTGTAGCGCTCGGCGAAGGTGTCCAGGTGCTGCTGCGCGAGCAGGGTGGTGGGGGCGAGCACGGCGACCTGCTTGCCGTCCTGAACGGCCTTGAAGGCGGCACGCACCGCGATCTCGGTCTTGCCGTAGCCGACGTCGCCGAGGATCAGCCGGTCCATGGGCACGGACTTCTCCATGTCCGCCTTGACGTCCTCGATCGTGGAGAGCTGATCGGGGGTCTCGACGAACTCGAAGGAATCGTCGAGCTCCCGCTGCCACGGAGTGTCGGGGCCGAAGGCGTGCCCGGGCGCGGACTGCCGGGCGGAGTACAGCCGCACCAGCTCATCGGCGATCTCGCGGATCGCCCGGCGCGCCTTGGACTTCGTCTTGGCCCAGTCGGCGCCGCCCATCCGGTTCACGCTCGGCTCTTCACCGCCGACGTACTTGGTGACCTGGTCGAGCTGGTCGCTGGGGACGTAGAGCCGGTCGCCGGGCTGGCCCTTCTTCGAGGGCGCGTACTCGATCACCAGGTATTCGCGCGTGGTGCGCTTGGCACCGACGCCCACGGCGCGACGGGTCATCTCCACGAAGCGGCCGACGCCGTGGTGGGCGTGGACGACATGGTCCCCGGGGCGCAGCTGGAGGGGGTCGACGACGTTGCGTCGCCTCGAGGGCATCTTCCGCTCCTCGCCGCGGCGCGCCCCGGACTTGCCGGTGAGGTCCCGCTCGGCGGAGAGGATCAGCTTCAGATCCTCATCGACCAGCCCCTCGACGAAGGGGCCGACGGTGACCACGGCCTCGCCGGGCGCGACGGGTTCCGCGAGCTCGCCGCTGAAGACCGCGGGCAGCCCCTCGGCACGGAGGTTCTCGGCGACGTGGCGTGCGCCGCCGGGCCCGACCATGGTCGAGATCACGGACCAGCCCTCGGTGCGGCGCCGCTCGAGATCCTTCGCGGCATCGCCGGGCTTGCCGGAGTATCCGGGGTGCGTGGAGGAGGAGGTGGTGAGGTCGACGTCGCTGTCCAGGCCGAAGGCGGCCAGGGTGAACCAGGGTCGAGCGCCCTCCCGGGCGTGCCCCTTCGCCTCGGACAGCGGCACGAAGCTCGCCGCTCCCACGTCGATCGGCAGTCCCCCACCGGCGGCGGCGCTGGACCAGGCCGCGGCGAGGAACTCCTCGGTGGTGGCGACCAGCTCGTCGGCCCGGGCGCGCGCCTTCTCGGGATCCAGGACCAGGAAGCGGGCACCGGCGGGCAGCACGTCGGCGACCTGCTCCATCTCCCCGACCAGCACGGGACTGAGGGATTCCATGCCGTCGGCGGCGATGCCGTCGGCGATCCGCAGCAGCAGGTCCCGCACCCCGGGCAGCTCCTCGGCGCGGGTGCGGGCGCGCTCGCGCACCGCGTCGGTCAGCAGGATCTCTCGGCAGGGCGGGGCGTCCAGACCCCGCGGAGCCGGGTCCAGGGAGCGCTGGTCGGCGACGGAGAAGTAGCGGACGTCGTCGATCTCGTCCCCGAAGAGGTCCACGCGCACCGGATGCGGCTCGGTGGGAGGGAAGACGTCCAGGATGCCGCCGCGGACGGCGAACTCGCCGCGCTTCTCGACCATGTCCACCCGCACGTAGGCCGCATCGACGAGATCGCGCTCGATGTCCTCCAGCGGGTAGGTGTCCCCCACCGCCGCGCGCACCGGGCGCAGGTCGCCCAAGCCCTTGGCGATCGGCTGCAGCAGGGAGCGCACCGGCATCAGCACCACGTGCGCCGCGTCCTCGGTCTCGGGGTGCGCGATGCGGCGCAGGGTGGAGAGCCGCTTGGCGACGGTGTCGGCGCGCGGGGACAGCCGCTCGTGGGGCAGGGTCTCCCAGGCCGGCAGCTCGACCAGGTGCTCGGTGCCCACCAGAACCGCCAGCGCGGCCTTCAGGTCCTCGGCGGCGCGGGTGGTCGCGGTGACGATGACCAGCGGCTGCTCGGCGGTGGCCTGGCGGGCGAGGTCCGCCACCAGGAAGGGGAACAGACCGGTGGCGGCGACGATGCTGCCGCCTTCACCGGTGCCGGCGCCCTCCTCGACCAGGGCGCGGACCGACGTGAGGTCACGGCCTCCGGCCAGCTGGTCCAGCAGCGGGCGCAACGGCGGATGCTCGGTGGTCGGAGCGGGGGCGGTGGTCTGGGTTGTCATCGGACCTCTCGGGAGTGGAAGCGCTGCTGGGCGGCGGTGAGGCCTTCGAGGATCACGGACTCGACGGCGTCGGCCGCATCCGAGACCACCAGCTCCAGGGTCTTGCGCTCGGTGGTGCTGAAGGGGGCGAGGACATGATCGGCGGTGTCGCGGTCGCCGGCCGGGCGGCCGACGCCCACCCGCACCCGCAGGTAGTCCTTCGTGGCCAGAGCCTTGCTGATGTCCCGCAGGCCGTTGTGGCCGCCCTCGCCGCCGCCGAGCTTGAGCCGCACGGCATCGAAGGGGATGTCCACCTCGTCGTGCACGGCGACGATACGCTCCGGCGGGATGTCGTAGTAGGCGGCCAGCGCCTTGACCGGGCCGCCGGAGACGTTCATGAAGGTGGTGGTCTTGGCGAGGATGACGCGTGCGTCGGCCCCGGGAAGGCCCAGTCGCCCCTCGAGCACGACGGCCTGGGCGCGCCGGGCTGCGGCGAAGCGGCCGCCGGCGCTGCCGGCGATGTGGTCCAGGACCATCTGGCCGATGTTGTGCCGGGTCGCGGCGTACTTCGGGCCGGGATTGCCCAGTCCCACCACCAGGTAGGGGCCGGGCCGGTGTGCGCTCACGGTCATGGGCTGCTCCTCGCTGCTGCCTCGGTGCCGGCCGCAGCTGCTGCTGCCGGCACGGACTGATCCCGGTCGGCGCCGCCCGGCGATCCTGCTCGATGCTGGGCGGTCCCCGCGGGCGATTCCGCGACGCGACGGGGTGGACGACCTCGGACACAGTACCGGGGGGCCCCGCCGGGCGGCCCCCCCCCGGGCCCGGGGGGGGGGGCCCCGCGCGGGCCGGGGCCCGCCCGGGGGGGGGCGCCCCCCCCCCCCCCCCCCCCCC
>JAKDUN010000058.1 GCA_030457675.1 Brachybacterium sp.
GGCGGGCGCGCCGGGGGCCGGGAAGTCGACGCTGACCTCGCTGCTGCTGGAGATGCTCCCTGCGGGCAGCTGCGTGGTGGTGCCGATGGATGGCTTCCATCTGGCGGATGCGGCGCTGCAGCGCCTGGGCAGAGCGGAGCGGAAGGGTGCGCCGGATACCTTCGACGCGGCCGGCTATGTGGCGCTGCTGCAGAGGCTGCGCACGGCGATGCCGCAGGATCCGCCGGTGTGGGCGCCGATGTTCGAGCGGGGTCTCGAGCAGCCGCTGGCCGGGGCGATCGAGGTGCCCGCCGACGTCCCGCTGGTGCTCACCGAGGGGAACTATCTGCTCTCCGATGCCGGCGGATTCGCACAGGTGAGCGCTCTGCTGGATGCGCGCTGGTTCGTCGAGGTGCCCGAGGAACGGCGACATGAGCGGCTGATCGCCCGGCATGAGCGGTTCGGGAAGCCGCCGGGGGCGGCCCGGGACTGGGCGCTGGGGCCGGACGAGGCCAATGCTCGCCTGGTCGCCGGCACCCGGTCCCGGGCCGATGCGGTGGTCAGCCTGCCGTGACGGTGCGGACGAAGCGCGAGGAGCGCTCCCGCAGGCCGGCGATCTTCTGCTCCTGGTGGTAGGCCAGCAGCGCCGGATCCTGGGAGCGCACCTCGTAGGGGGCCGGGGCACGGCGCACGTTGCGCGAGCAGCCGAGGTCGGCGCAGATGGACGTGCCGACGGTGTTGCCCCGTCGGCCGGCGTCCCCGCCGAGCGGCGCGACGAAGATCGCCGCGCGGTTGCCGTCGACGATGTCCTCGCACCAGGAGCACAGCATCTTCTTCGCCGGCGGCCGCTCGGCGCCGCGCAGCATCAGGGTCGCGACCTCGCCGTCGAGCTCGAGGCTCACGTAGTGCAGCGTGGGGCGCTTGGCATCCTGCCAGCCCAGCAGGTCCAGGCGGTCCCAGTCGACGGCGGCGAGGTCCGGCAGCCGGGCGCGCTTGGCGTCCCCCTTGCTGGCGTTGACGAAGGAGGTGCGGATCTGGGATTCGGTCAGAGGGATCATGGGGGTCCTGACACGCAGCGCACGCGGCGCCCGCCTCTGCAGGGCCGCGATGCGCGGGAGAAATGATGGAAAGCGGGCGCGACGGGGTCACGTCGAGCAGGCCTCGTGGGCCGCCCCGCTTCCTGCAGGCGTGTTGCGCATGCTGTCTCCCGCTCCCGTCATGGACGCGGCCACGGTACGCCTGTGCGCGGGGGCCGGCAACGGGATTCGCCTCACCGTCAGGCGATGATGCGGTCCAGCTCCTCGCGCTCCTGGTCGCTGAGCTGGAGGCTCATCGCGCCGGCGGAGTCCGTGATCGAGGCGGGGCGGCTGGCGCCGGGGATCGGGATCACGTGCTCGCCGAGGGACATCTCCCAGGCCAGGACCACCTGCTGCGGGCTCACACCATGGGCCTCGGCGATGCGCTGGATCTGCGGGAACCGCTCCCCCACCGCGGCCGCCCCGCCGCCGGTGCCGCCGAGCGGTGACCAGGGCACGAAGGCGATGCTGTGCTCGCCGCAGTGGCGCAGCTCGTTCCGGCTGGTGTGGAAGAAGGTCGGGGAGAACTCGTTCTGCACGGCGGCGAGGCCGCCCTCGCCCAGCACCTCGCGCGCCACGTCGATCTCCTCGACGTTCGCGTTGGAGATGCCGACCTCGCGGATCAGGCCCTCCTGCTGGAAGGCGGCGATCGCCTCGACGCCGTCGGCGTAGCGGATGCTGCGGTCCGGACGGTGCCAGTAGTAGAGGTCCACGGAGTCCATGCCCAGCGCGGTGAGCGACTTCTCGAGCGCTGCGCGGAGGTAGGTGGCAGAGCCGTCGCGGCCCCCGCCCTCCGCGGAGCGGGTGATGCCGCCCTTGGTGGCGATCTTGACCGTCGAGCGATCGCCCTGCCAGCTGCGCAGCGCCTTACCGACGATCTCCTCGTTATGGCCCATGGTGTCCCAGCTGGGGGCGTAGATGTCGGCGGTATCGAGCAGAGTGATCCCGGCATCGAGGGCGGCGTGGACGGTGGCCATCGCGCGGTCGTGCGGGGCGGGCTCGCCGCGGCCCATCGACAGTGGCATGGCGCCGAGGCCCAGGGCGGAGACGGACAGGGAGCCGATTCGGCGGGGAGAGGTGCTCATCCCCTCACCCTATGCGCTCGACCCAGCTCCTGGCATCCGCTTTCCTTCACACCTTCAGGATGCCGGCGGTGCTGCGACGGAAGAGACCCTCGGTCATGGAGAAGGACCCCAGATCGGCCTCGAAGTCGACGTGGAGCCAGTCCACCGAGCTCGAGCGGCACTCTTCGATCGCGCGGTGCACGAGGCTCTTGCCGACGCCGGTGCCCTGGTGGTCGGGATCGACGACGACGTCGAGCAGGAAGGCGTGGCGCCCGCCATCGGTGATGATGTTGCAGAAGCCCACCAGCAGCTCTCCGGACCGCACCGTGACCCACCCCAGGGAATAGCGCTCGAGTCGTTCCACCCAGGACTCGAGCTCCTGGTCGCGAGCGAAGGCCGCGGCGTGCAGTCGCGAGAGCTCCTGGTCGGTGACCGGTCCGCGCCACACGGTGCTGTGCTGATCCCTCGCCGTCATAGTGTTCAGTGTGCAGGCAGAAGCGTCACTCCGTCCGCCGTTCAGCGGAATCGATGCGCGATTCAGCCTCGAGCCGGTCGGGCGAGCATGGCGACGCTGAAGAACACCGCCGCCTGCCCCTGATGCGCGCGGTAGCGGTAGGACCCGCCGGAGGCCACCCGACCGGAGCCGCCGGCCTCGATGACCTCCACCGCCTCGGCGGTCTCGATCTCGAGCGCCCCCTCGATCACGTGGTGCATGAGTCCCGGCAACGGGATACCCCCGCCGCCCTCGTAGACGTCCACGCCCAACAGCTTCCACTTCCAGGTCTCCACAGAGAGCGTCTCGGTATCCACGGCGTCCAGCAGCACCGCCCAGCTGCCGTTCTCGGAGGACCAGATCTCGACGCCCTCGGGGGCGTCGCTCGCCCCCACCCCCATCAGCGCGGCGAAGGTGGTGCCCAGGCCCGCGGCGATGCGGTCGAGGATCGCGACCGAGGGGTTCGCCTGACCGAGCTCGATCTGGGTGAGCATGCGGCGGGAGACCTCGCTGAGCTCGGCGAGCGCGCCGACGCTGAGGTCCAGCTCCTGCCGGGCGGCGCGGATCCGCTCGCCGAGCTGCTCGACCACTGCGGGCCGCATCCCACCGCTCATCCCGGACCTCCTGCCCACCTGGGTGCTCGTCGTGCCCCGAAGCCTAGCGGGAGTGACGGGAACTATATTGCGCGCCCCGGCGCATGCGCACTATGTTGCGCAGTAGTCGTATCATCCCTGCCCCACCCGTCGAAGGAGGTCCTCATGGCCGGCCGCACCTCCCCCGCCGCGCACGCGCCGGTGCGCCGCTCCAGCGGACCTCTGCTGCGCTGGTTCGCCTCCTACGGCTCCTTCGCGGTCCCGCAGGCCGCTGCCCCGATCGCGTTCTCGCTGATCGCGCTGCCGTTGACCGGCGATGCCGCCAGCGGCGCAGCCATGATGCTCGCGATGACGATCGCGCAGGTGCTCGGCGCGTTGCCGATCACGCGCTTCGGCCGCCGCTTCTCCCCGATCCCCTTCGTGCGGGTGCTGATCGGCCTGCGCACGCTCGCGCTGGTGGGCATCGCCGTGCTCGCGGGCCTCGGGGCCCCCTTCCCCCTGGTGGTGGCCGGAGCCGCCCTCGCAGGGCTGGTCAATGGCGCCGCCTACGGGACTCTGCGTGCCGTGTTGAACCACCTGGTGGCCGCGGCGCGGCTGCCGCGCGCCCTGGGCGTGGCCGCCACCGTGAACGAGGTCGTCTTCGTCAGCGCCCCGGTGCTCGCCGCGGCGCTGGGCAGCATCTCGCCGCAGGCCGCGGCCTGGGCGATGGTGGTGCTGGGGATGGGCCCGATGCTGCTGCTGCCGCGGGTCCAGGCCGCCGCTGCGCCGGGTCCGGAGCAGCGTCGCAGCCGCCTGCGGCTGACCCCGATGATTCTGCTGTGGCTGGTGTGCGGCGGGGCGAGCGCCGGTTCGATCGCGGCGATCGAGATCGGTGCCGTCTCCCTCGCTGTCGGCTTCGGCATGCCGGCCTCCTGGGGCGTCATCTTCCCCGTCGCGCTCTGCGTGACCTCGATCCTCGGCGGGATCTGGGTGAGCGTCCACAATCGGATGCCGCGCCGCCGCACCGTCCTGGCCTGGCTCGCGGTGACCGCCCTCGGTGTGGCGGCGGTGGGCTTCGGCCATTCGGTGACCGCGACTGTGATCGGTGCACTGCTGGTCGGGGCGGTGCTGGCACCGCTGGCGACCTTCTACTCGCTGGTGCTGGACACACTGGTCGCGCCCGAGCACCGCGCGGAGGTCTTCGCCCAGCTGCGCACCGCGAACGCCCTGGGCATCATCACCTCCAGCGCACTGCTGTCGCTGACGAGCCTGCAGGTGACGTACCTGGTGGTGCTGGCGCTGATGACGACGGTGCTGCTGGTGGCCGGGGTGGTCTTCACCGTGGCCTGGGTGAAGGCCCGGCGCCAGCGCCTGGCTCGGGAGGCGGCCGAGCGGCGGGCGCACCAGGCCTCCGAGCCCGCGCCCGCGCCGCTCGGCTGAGGAGTCCTCAGCGCCCCGGTCTCAGCACCTCCGAGTCAGCACCTCCGAGTCAGCGCAGCCCGTGCCCGATCGGGTATGCCTCCCCCGTGCCATCGGCCGTGGGGATCGGGACCGGCAGGGTGCCCTTGGCCTTGATCTCCCCGGCGAGCAGCTTCGCGATCGCCTGCAGGGAGGCGTCGGCGTTGCTGTAGGCGGCGATCGATGCGGCGACCTCGCCGACGTGGACCACGTCGTAGGGGTTGCGCAACGAGGCGTGGAGCACCGGGGTGCCGGTGGCGGCGAGCGCCTGGACCATCGCCACCTCGGCGGCGGAGGTCTCGAACCGGTGGGAGCGGGTGAGCACCAGCACGGAGTCCACCTCGTCCGCCGCGGCGGCGGCCTCCTCCTCACTCGCGCCGGGGAGCGCACGCGCCTCCAGCCCGTGCTCCGCGAGCGCCTGGACGACCACGTCCATCATCTCCGCCGAGCCGTAGCCGGCCACCAGGACCGAGGTGCCTGCGGGCAGGGGCACGGCATCCGCATCGTCGGTGATCAGGGTGATCGAGTCGTCGGCGATGCGCTGCGCGGTCGAGACCGACTTCCGGGTGCCGATCGCGTCGGCCGCCGTCGCGGGGTTCACCGGGACCCGGTCGAAGAGGCCGCGGCGCAGCTTCTGGGTGAGGATGCGCCGCACCGACCGATCCAGCCGCTCCTCGGTGATCTCCCCGTTCGCGACCGCATCGCGCACGCCGCCGATCGCGACCACCAGGTCCGGTGGCATGAGCATCTGGTCGGCGCCGGCGAGGATCGCCTCGACCGGGACCCGGTCATCGCCGAACATCGTGCGCACGCCCTCCATCGCGAGGGAGTCGGTGACGATCACGCCCTCGAAGCCGAGCTCGCCCCGCAGCAGATCGGTGAGGATCGGCTTCGAGAGAGTGGCGGGGACACCGGAGTCATCGAGCGCGGGCACCACGATGTGGGCGGTCATGATGGTGTCGATGCCCTCCTCGATCGCCGCGACGAAGGGCGGCAGGTCCAGGGTCTCGAGCTCCTCGCGGGTGTGGTCGATGACCGGCAGCCCCAGGTGGGAGTCGGTCGCGGTGTCGCCGTGACCGGGGAAGTGCTTGGCCGCGGCGGAGCAGTTCGCGCCCTGGATGCCCTTGATCTGGGCGGCGCCGAGGCGGGCGACGGCGCTGGGGTCCGCGCCGAGGGAGCGCACCCCGATCACCGGGTTCTGCGCCTCGATGTTGACGTCCACCACCGGGCAGAAGGCCTGATGGAGGCCGGCGGCGCGCATCTCGGAGCCGACGATGTCCCCGGCCTTGCGGGCATGAGCATGCGAGTCGGTGGCGCCGAGCGCCATCTGCCCCGGCAGCGGGGTCGCCGGCGCCGGCAGCCGGTAGACGATGCCGCGCTCCTCATCGGCGCTGATCACCAGCGGGATGCCGCTGCTGCCGAGGGCGGCGTCCTGGACATCGTTCGAGAGCGTCGCGATCTGTTCGATGTCCTGGAGGTTGTCGCTCCAGACGAAGTAGATCAGCCCGCCCACGTGGTGGGTGCGGACGATCTCCGCGATGGTGTCCACGCCGGTGGTGGAGGTGTTGGAGGGATGGGGTGCGTCGGCGGTGGCGCCGTAGCCGACGGCGACGAACAGCTGGCCGATCTTCTGCTCGAGGCTCATGCCGGCCAGGAGCTCGTCGATGCGTGAGTCGTCGACGGGCCCACCCTTGGCGTGAGCGGCGGTGGGCAGGGCCACGGCGGCGCCGGCCCCGGTGAGGGCGGCGGCTCCGAAGGCGCGACGGGAGAGGGAATGGCGAGTGGTCATGATCTGCTCCTGCTCAGTAGAGGCGGTAGCTCTGGGTGGTGGCGAAGAAGCGCTGGGACTCCTTGCGCCAGGCCTCGACGATCGATTCGGGGCTGTCCCCCGCCTCGAGCATCGCGCGGGTGCGCTTGGTGCCGGAGAGCTTGTCGATCCAGCAGACGTCCTCCTCGGTGCGGCAGTCCTCGCCCTCGCGCCAGTCGACCTCCTCGACGGTGCGCAGCAGCGTGGAGAGCACGTGGATGCCGGTGCGCACGGGCTCGTAGGCCATCGGATCGGTGACGTGCAGCTGCAGGCCGCCGCAGAACTCGCCGGCATGCTTGGAGGAGACGGGGGTGGCGAACATCGGCCGGTACAGCACGCCCGGCAGCTCCGCGCCCTGCAGCTCCGCGATGATCGCGTCGACGTGGGACTCGGTGATGAACGGGGCACCGAACCAGAGGAAGGGCGTGGTGGTGCCGCGTCCCTCGGAGATGTTCAACGACTCGATCAGTCCCGTGCCCGCGTAGACCACGGCGGTGTCGGAGGTGGGGATGTTCGGGCTGGGCAGCACCCACGGCAGATCAGCCGCTGCCGGGTCCTCGGCGTCGTAGCCGCGCATCGCGATCACCTCGAGGCTGACGGCGCCGTCGAGGAACTCGCCGTTGAACAGTCGGGCGAGCTCGCCGACGGTGAGGCCGTGGGTCTGCGGTATCTCGCGCAGCCCCACGAAGCTCGACAGCTCCGGCTCGAGCACGAACCCCTCGATGTCGGCGCCCAGCGGGTTCGGACGGTCCAGCACGATGAACCGCTTGCCGTTCTCGCCGGCGGCCTCCATCGCGTAGTACATGGTCCAGATGTAGGTGTAGAAGCGGGTGCCGATGTCCTGGATGTCGAAGGCCAGCACATCGACGTCGGCGAGCATCTCGGGGGTGGGCTTCTGTGTCGCCCCGTACAGCGAGCGCACCGGCAGGCCGGTCTTCTCATCGATGTAGTCGCCGACGGAGCCGCCGGCCGGTTCCGCGCCGCGCACCCCGTGCTCGGGACCGAACAGAGCGGCCATCGTGAAGCCGCCCGCGTCCTGCGCCTCGACCAGCAGGTCGATCGTGGAGCGCAGCTCGCGGTCGGTGCCGGTGGGGTTGGTGATCAGGCCGACGCGCGCTCCGCGCAGGGTCTCGAGCGCCTCGGGCTCCAGCAGGTTCTCCACGCCGAGGCGGAAGTCGCCGTTCGTGGTGTTCCCCTTTCCTTTCCCCTTGCCCTTGCCCTTCTCGCCCGGGGCGGCGGCAGCGGCGCCGGCGGAGGCCAGGACCGCGCCGGCGGGAAGGGCGCCGAGGCCGGCGAGGACCCTGCGGCGGCCGGGGCGGGCCGCCCCCTCGTGCTGTCGGTCGGTCGATCGGGATGCTGCCTGGTTCACGGGGACCTCCGTCGTCGTCGTCGGATCATGAGCGCCGAGGAGGATCGCTCCGGGGATGGCGCACGGTGTGAAACGTTACCGTGACGTGCCGTGGGTCACCACCGGTTCCGGGAACCTCCCCGATCGTCCCGGACGAACCGGACTACCGTGTGGTCTGCGCGGCACCATCGCCCGCGCACGTCGTGAGGGAGGACTGCTGATGGCCGAGACGGGCAGCTGCTGCGCGGCCGGGAGAGCCGATATGGAGCCGGTGGTGGCCGACGGAAGTGCTCGCGAGGTCGCGGCGGACCCCACCCTCCTCGCCATCGCCGAGCCGGCCGCGGAGGTCCGTGCCCGGGTGGAACGGGCCGTGCTCATCGAGGGCGGGCCCTTCCGGATGGGCACCGAGGACGCGGATCGCAACCTGGGGGACGGCGAGTCCCCCGTGCGCACGGTCGACGTGCCCGCCTTCCGGATCGACGCCGCCTGCGTGACGAACGCCGAGTTCGCAGCGTTCGTGGCCGAGACCGGGTACGCCACCGAGACCGAGGAGTTCGGCTGGTCGTTCGTGTTCGGCTCCCTGCTGGGCAAAGAGCTGCGGCGCACGAGCCGGAAGCCTCCCGGCACCCCCTGGTGGCGGGCGGTCGAGGGAGCTCGCTGGGATGCGCCCGAGGGGCCGGGCTCCTCGGTCGCCGAGCGCGGGGGTCATCCGGTGGTGCACGTGTCGCTGCGGGACGCAGAAGCCTTCGCGCGCTGGTGCGGGATGCGGCTGCCCCGCGAGGCGGAGTGGGAGAAGGCCGCGCGCGGGGGCCTGGACCAGGCCCGCTACGCGTGGGGTGAGGAGCTGACCCCGGGCGGCGAGCATCTTTGCAACATCTGGCAGGGCGCCTTCCCGGTGCGCAACACCCTCGAGGACGGCCATCTCGGCACCGCCCCGGTGCGGTCCTTCCCTCCCAACGGCTTCGGGCTCTACGAGGTGGCCGGGAACGTGTGGGAGTGGTGCAGCGATGCCTGGACCACCGGAGAGGCGGCGTCGCTCACCGGGGATGTGCGAGTGATGCGCGGCGGCTCGTACCTGTGCCACGACTCGTACTGCAACCGCTACCGGGTCGCGGCCCGGTCCTCGACGGCCGTCGAGGATGCCAGCGGGAACAAGGGGTTCCGGCTCGCGGTCGACGCCTGAGGCGGGGCGGCACCGGCCGACCGAGCCTGGCAGGACGACTGGTAAAAGCTCGGCAGGAGGTCTGACAGATGTCCGGCAGGAGGTCTGGTAGATGTCCGGCAGGAGGTCTAGTATGGCCGGGCGGGCTCTGATGTGCCCCGGTCAGGAGGATCGTCATGGCGTTGGCTGCAGAGTCGGACCACCCCGGATACCTCCGACGCTACGTGGACAGCGAGCTGGACGCCCTGCTGCCTGAGCTGACCGCAATCGCGATCGACGGTCCGAAAGGTGTCGGAAAAACTGCCACCGCCTCCCGGCGGGCTGAGACAACACTGCGACTCGACGACCCCTCGGTCCGTCAGGTCGTCGCTGCCGACCCCACGGGTCAACTCTCCCGCAGCAGCACCGTCCTGCTCGATGAATGGCAGCACCTCCCCGAGGTCTGGGATGTGGTGCGCCGTGCAGTCGATGCCAGAACCTCGCACACCTACCTGCTCACCGGAAGTGCCACCCCCAGAGCCGGAGTGGACACGCACTCCGGTGCAGGCAGGATCGTCTCGCTGCGTCTGCGGCCCTTGAGCCTCTCCGAACGCCGAGACGCCGCACCGACCATCTGGATCAGAGATCTCTTCGACCCGGCCGCCACGATCGACGGGTCGACGGAGACGAGCCTCCCCGACTACGCACAGGCGATCTGCTCATCCGGCCTGCCCGACATCACGGAGCTTTCCCCGCGCGCTCGCCGATACGCGCTGGAGAGCTACCTGCGCAACGTCATCGACCGGGACATCCCCGACCACGGCCTCTCGGTCCGCAAACCCGCGACGCTGCAGGCATGGATGGCGGCCTATGCAGCAGCGTCGTCGACGACGACCGAGTACGTAAAGATCCTCGATGCCGCGACCTCAGGGGACAGCGACAAGCCCTCGAAGTCGACCACGCTCACCTATCGCGACGTGCTTTCGAAGATCTGGATCCTCGATCCGGTCCCGGCGTGGCTGCCCTCGATGTCCCCGCTGACCCGATTGGTCCAGGCGCCGAAGCACCAGATCGCAGATCCGGCACTCGCGGCCACGCTCTTGAACGTTTCGGAGGAGAACCTCCTGAGCGGAGCTCCCGGTTCCGGCGAGGTGTTCGGCAATCTCCTGGAGTCGCTGGCTACTCTCACGGTGCGGGGGGCGGGTGCCGCCGCCGAGGCGAAGACCTCCCACCTGCGCACACGCGGCGGCGAACACGAGATCGATCTGATCCTCGAACGGTACGACGGATCCGTCATCGCCTTCGAGGTGAAGCTGGCGCGCTCCGTCGACGACCACGATGTACGCCACTTGCACTGGCTCGGCGAGAAGATCGGCGACCGCCTCAAGAACAAGGTCATCATCACGACGGGCAGCGAGGCCTACCGTCGGACCGACGGAGTGGCTGTCATCCCCCTCGCGCTCCTGGGGTGACGGCGAGGGGAACCACCGTCACCCCTGGTCCGTGCTCCAGGCCCGTTTCACCTCCTCGACGTGCCCGGCAAGGGCTGCCCCCATGTCGAACTCGGCGTCCAGCAACCACTGGAGCTGCAGGCCGTCCATGAGGGCGATGATCGACCTGGCGATGCGATCCACGGGGGCGTCGGGCCGCACGTGCCCGCTGTGCCGATCGGCCCGCAGGCCTTGGACGAGCACCTCCCGGGACCCCTCGTAATGGCGCAGCATCCAGTCATGCGCCGGATGGTCCGGCGTCGCAGCCTCGCCGACCACCGAGATGTAGAGCAGGACCAGCTGGCGCCGTTCCATGTTCAGATACGCCAGGTCCACGAGATCCGCCACCTGCGCCATCGAGGTGGCGGCATAACCCTGGCGGGCGATGAGGTCGATCGCCGCACGCAGCGCGTCCTCCCGCACGACGGCGGAGTCCTGACCACGGGGACGGCCACGACCACGACGGGCGGGGCGGGCTTCCTGTGCATCGGCGCTCATCGTTCCCCTCCCCGCTCCGACCGTCGGAGTCAGCGCTCCACTTCTTCACGCCGCGGATGAACATCGTCATGATCGCGCCGATCACGTAGAAGGCGGCGACCGTGTCCGCGTGCAGCAGCAGGTAGGTCGCCAGGGCGAAGATGAGGATCGAGGCGGCCACGAGGATCTTGCGCCTGCCCAGCTTGTCGGAGAGCCAGCCGCCGAACACGCTGGCGGCCATGGAGGTGGCGGTGTAGTTGGTGACGCCGACGGCAACCACGCTCGTCGCGGACTCGGCGTCGAGGCCCAGATGGTTCGTCATGTAGAGCAGGCGGAAGGTGACGAACATGAACGAGGCCAGGATGATCGTGAACCGTCCGCCCCAGGCCAGGGCGAAGTCGGGATACTTGATCGGGTTCCGCCAGAAGGTGGTCAGCAGCTCGACCAGGTTGAACGGATGGCGGTTCCTCGTCAGCACCGGCTCGGGGATCATCAGCGCGTAGACGATCGCGATCGCCGCGCCCAGCACTGCGGGCACCATGAACAGCAGGAGCATGTTGTGGTCGAGCACCGCGGCGAGCCAGGTCGCGGCCAGGACCGCCAGGTTGGAGGCGATGCCCACCAGGCCCGACACCTTGCCGTACTGGGCGCTGGAGAGCTGATCGGACAGCGACGCCGTGAAGGCGGCGAAGGCCATGTTCGCGGTGGCCTGTGCGAGGAACCAGCCCACGGCCATGAGCCCGGCGCCGCGCCACCGTCGCGCGCCCGATCCCCCGATATCGCTCACCCATGAACGGGATCGGGGGAACGGACCTGCGCGTCCACGGCACGTGCTCCTCGGGCGCGGTGGAGCAGCTCGACCCGTTGGTCGCCCAGCCACCACCCGAAAGGTCCCAGGCTGATGGCACCTTTCTCGTCGCGGCGACTGATCAGGGCCGACGGGCCCGGTGGCGCAGCTCGTGCCAGGCGGCGCAGCCCAGGTCCAGCGACGCAGCCCAGGCCCAGCGGCGCAGCTCGGGCCGGTGGGCCCAGCGGCCCCGACCCAGGCCCCGCGCCCCGGCTCAGGCGGCGCGGCGGCCGGCGGCGAGGTCGAGCAGGTGGTCCAGGACGCCCTGCCCGCTGGCGCGCAGGCCGTTGTGCTCGTATTCGCTGGTGACCCAGGTCCGCAGGCGCGGCAGCAGGGCGGCGGTGGCCATCGAGTGCTCGCGCGGCACATAGGCGTCGTCGTAGTAGACCGCGGCGGCGCCGGGGACATCGGCCGCCCGCAGCGCGGCCTCGTCGTACAGCGCCGGCCAGTCGTGCTCGGCGAGCAGGTCCGCGGCCTCGGCCCAGACCTCCAGCTCCGGGTCCTCGGCGAAGAGGGAGCGGTGGATGTGCTCCCCGGCCAGCAGCGTCGGGTCCTCGATCACCGCGCGGGGCTGGGCGCGGTCGGCCGCCCAGCGGGTGGCGATCCCGTCGGCCCAGCAGCTCTCGTGGATCACCGCGTACAGCGGATTGCGGCCGCCGAAGGGCAGCGCCGCGGCGAGGTCGTGGGCGAAGGCGGGCGCGGCCGGGTCGAGGTCCAGCAGGAAGTGGAGGCGCTCGGCGCCCTGGGAGGCGCCCAGCAGGTGGCCGAGGCGGCGCAGCCGTTCCACCCCGACCCGCTGACCGTCCGGGAGTCGCAGCCGACCGGAGTCCGCGGCGTCGGCGAGGCGGCGGAAGCGGTCGCGGTCCCCGGGGAAGCGGGCCCAGTAGCGCTCGCTGCGGCCGATCATGCCCTGCCAGGTGGCCTGGTAGACCTCGTCCATGCCGGGCCCGACCGTGGGCAGGCCGCCGGTGAACAGCGCCGTCTCCACGCTGCCGGCGGCGGCGCTGAGGTAGCGCAGGGCGGTGAAGCCACCGAAGGACTGCCCCAGCAGCGACCAGGTCGGGGCTCCGAGGTGCTCGCGCAGCAGTTCGGCGTCGCGCACGATCGCGTCGGCCCGGAAGCGGGTGAGGTGCTGCGCCTGCTGGGAGGGAGTCGCCTCGCGCAGGGTCACGGCTCCGGGGATCGCACCCTCGGGCAGTGCGGTGTCGGGGCCCACGGGGGTGGAGCGGCCGGTGCCGCGCTGGTCGAGCATCACCACGCGGTGCTCGCGCAGGGCGCGGGCGAGCCAGCCGGGTGAGGAGGCCTCGAGCGGGCGGGGTGCCTCGGAGCCGGGACCGCCCTGCAGGAAGACGAGGTAGGGGCGGTGCTCGCCGCCGTCGGCGGTGATGACGCGGGCGAACAGCTCGATCTGCGCACCGGTGGGAAGGGCGTGGTCCAGCGGGACCGGCAGGGTGATGTCGCTCAGCTGCAGTCCGGGCAGGGTCCAGTGCTGGGTCGTCGGGGTGGACGTCATCATTCTCCGTCGGTCTCGCGGGTGGTGGTGCCGGGGAAGAACTCCCAGTCGAAGGTGTGCAGGCTGCCGGGCCGGCCCTCGCGGTCCACGGCCCGGTCCACGATGATCGCCGACAGTCGCGCGAACACGTCGTCGACGCCGTAGTAGCTGATGGGGCCGAAGAACTCGGTGGAGGCGGGGATGTCGCCGATGGAGAGGAACTCGAGGTCCTCGGGGATCCGCAGCCCGGCGCGCTCGGCGGCGACCTGCAGGGCGACGGCCTGGTAGCCGGTGAAGCAGATGACGGCCTCGGGCCGGTCCGGGCCGCTGAGCCA
>JAKDUN010000059.1 GCA_030457675.1 Brachybacterium sp.
GTCTCGACGACGTGGTCGAGCAGCTCGGGCACACCCACGCCGGTCTTGCCGGAGACGCGCAGCACGTCATCGGGGTCCACGCCCACCAGCTGACCGATCTCAGCGGCGTACTTCTCGGGCTCCGCACCGGGCAGGTCGATCTTGTTGAGCACCGGGATGATGGTCAGGTCGTGCTCCATCGCCAGGTACAGGTTCGCCAGTGTCTGCGCCTCGATGCCCTGCGCGGCATCGACCAGCAGGATCGCGCCCTCGCAGGCGGCGAGGGAGCGGGAGACCTCGTAGGTGAAGTCGACGTGCCCGGGGGTGTCGATCATGTTCAGCGCATAGTTCTCGCCGTCGACCTGCCACGGCATGCGCACGGCCTGGCTCTTGACGGTGATGCCGCGCTCGCGCTCGATGTCCATCCGGTCGAGGTACTGGGCGCGCATCGCGCGCTCCTCCACGATCCCGGTGATCTGCAGCATGCGGTCGGCCAGCGTGGACTTGCCGTGGTCGATGTGCGCGATGATGCAGAAGTTGCGCAGGCGCTCCTGGGGTGTCGACGCGGGCAGGATGTCCCGGGCCTCATCGACAGCGATCCTCGGGCTCACCGGCATACGTCCTCTCATCTGTGCGTGATCGGGCGCAACTGCACCCGGGCATCGGCCCATCGTCTCATGGGAGCCGCCCTCGGCCGGCCCCCCGCCGCGCACGAGGACAGAGGTCACAGGAGGCCTCGGCCGGCATCCACGACCTGCCCGCCCCGCGGGAGCCCACCGGGCAGTGTGAACGGCACGGCGCGGGCGACCGACGGATCCGCCGCGCTCATCGCCTGCAGATGGAGGTGGGGCTCGGTGCTGTTGCCGGAATTTCCGCAGGCTCCGAGGGGCTCGCCGACGCGGATCCCCTGTCCCGGCCGCACGCTGACGCTCCCGCGACGGAGGTGGCACAGCGCCACGTGCACCTCCCTTCCCCGGTGGCGGGTGCGCAGGACGACGTGATTGCCCGCGAGCGCGGACCATCCCGCCGCGGCACGTCGCCCCTGGGTGAGGGCGTAGCCGATCGAGGGAAGTCCCCGATGCGCGTCGTGATCGTCCTGGCCGTCGTGGATGCTGACGACGACGCCGTCCACGGGGCTCAGCAGCTCCCGCCCGAATCCGGGGAACACCTCGGGCGGCTCCGGGCGAAGCAGGCTCCCGAGCCGGAACGGCGCGGTGCGGCCCTTCGCATCGACCGGGACCAGATCGATCGAGTGCGCGAGCGCGAACAGCTCGATCCCATGGCTCGGCACGCGATCGGCCGGGGAGTTCTGGACCCTCCACCGCCCACGGAACGGAAGGGCCAGGGCCAGCGGGCCCTCGCCGTTCATCGGCCCGGAGCCGCTGGCGGGCCGTTGAACGCGAACGCCCGCTCCCCCACCACCGCCCAGAGGACGAAGGAGGCGCTGCCGATCCCGAAGGACTCCCGTCGTGCGCACAGCACCCCGGCCGCTGCCGCGGCGATCATCGGCCCGCGTCGCATCGAGCCTCCTGCTGGTTCTGCCGGCCGCTCAGTGCGCCGGATGGAAGTAGGTGGTGCCCAGTGCCCGGGTGACGGCCCCGGTGACCATCTGCAGCTGCTCCATCTCCTCGTCGAAGTCGGCGATGATGTCATCCAGCGAACGGAACCGCAGGCTGGCCAGGGCACGGCCCACGATCCTCCGTCCCGGCTCGGCGGCACCGAGGCGGTCGAAGCTGTTGCCGTGGAGCTTGGCGAGGGTCTCGAGCGCCTCGTCGAGCTCGCTGAGGCAGTGCACGGCCGAACGGGGGAAGATCAGATCCAGCAGCAGGAACTCGATCGCCCGGGAGGAGCGGACACGCCCCCGGTAGGTGCGTATGTACGCTTCATGCGCGCTGCACGAGCGCAGCAGCATCACGGTGCCCCCGGAGGAGGCGTCCTCCAGGTCGTGGTCCTGCAGGTTGCGGGCCAGCATGTCGACCCGCTCGAGCAGCTGCCCGATCCGCAGGAACAGCCAGGCCTCGTCGCGGGTCATCGAGGAGTCCACCAGACCGTTGACGACAGCGCAGCGGTCCTTGGCGAACTGGAAGGCACCGTGCATGCGGGAGGGGCTCACGCCTCGCGGGAGCCCGAGGGTGGTGGTGTTCAGCGACTCCCACACCTCGGTCGAGAGCGCCTCGCGCACCCCGCGGGCGTTCTCCCGGGCGGTGAGCAGCGCGCCGGCCACGGACGAGGGGTTCATCCGGTCGGTCATCAGCCGGTCCAGCACCCGCTGGACGGTGCAGTCCTCGTCGTCGACCTGCTCCAGGCCGAAGATCTGGTAGACGGCGCCGCAGGCCGCCGTGAGGTCCTCGGGGGTGTCCTCGGTGATCGACTGCAGGGTGACGTCGAGGATCCGGGCCGTCTGGTCGGCGCGTTCGACGTACCGGCCGATCCAGAACATCGCGTCGGCGATCCTACTGAGCATCATGGGGTGCCTCCTCGTCGACGTCGATGATCGGGATCGCGGAGGTGACCGGATCGGGCTCGGGGGCCCGCTCCTCGGCCGGTTCCTCGCGCACGTCCGCGAACTCGTCGTAGCTGTCGTCGGTGGGATCCTCGATCCCCTCGTCCCGGGTCTCCTGCGACTGGGCGGTCGAGGCTGCCGGGCCGGTGCTGGCCGTGCGCTCCGCGGCGAGCACCCAGGTGTCCTTGGAGCCGCCGCCGCGGGAGGAGTTCACGATCATCTCGCCGCGGGGCAGTGCGACTCGGGTGAGGCCGCCCGGCAGCACCCAGACATCGTCGCCGCTGTTCAGCGCGAAGGGGCGCAGGTCGACGTGGCGGGGCTCGGGGCCCTCCTCGACCAGGGTGGGGATCGTGGACAGCTGCACCACGGGCTGGGCGATCCAGCCGCGCGGATCGTCCTGCAGCCGCGCACGCAGAGCATCGAGCTCCTCGGTGGTCGCGGCAGGACCGATGACGATGCCCTTGCCTCCGGAGCCGTCGACGGGTTTGACCACGAGCTCCTCGAGCCGGTCCAGCACCTCGGCGCGGGACTCGGACTCCTCCAGCCGCCAGGTGTCGACGTTGGGCAGGATCGGCTCCTCGCAGAGGTAGTAGCGGATCAGATCGGGCACGTAGGTGTAGGTGAGCTTGTCGTCACCGATGCCGTTGCCGATGCCGTTGGCGACCACCACGTTGCCGGCGAGGACCGCACGGACCAGGCCGGGCACGCCCAGCATCGAGTCGGGACGGAACACCTCGGGGTCGATGAAGTCGTCGTCGGTGCGCTTGTAGATCACGTCCACGCGCCGCAGCCCGGCGGTGGTGCGCATGTAGATCCGCTCATTGCGCTCGACGAGATCCGAGGCCTCGACGAGGTCCACGCCCATGGTGCGCGCCAGCAGGGAATGCTCGAAGTAGGCGCTGTTGTAGCGGCCCGGGGTGAGCACGACCACCGTGGCCTCGTCATCGGGGATGTCCGGGGCGGCGGCCTGCAGGGCGGAGAGCAGCCGGCCCGGATACTCGCCGACGCGACGGACGGGTCGGTCGGCGAACAGCTCCGGGAAGCTCTGCGCCATGGCGCGCCGGTTCGAGAGCACGTAGCTGACCCCGCTGGGGGTGCGCACGTTGTCCTCCAGCACGCGGAACTCGCCGTCCCCGTCGCGCACCAGGTCGATGCCGGAGATGTGGATCCGCACGCCGTTGGGCGGGGTGTAGCCGCGCATCTCCTCGACCACATAGGAGGACGAGGTGACCAGCTCGTCGGGAATCACTCCGTCGGCGATCGCGGACTGGTCGTTGTAGAGGTCGTCGAGGAAGCGCTCGAGGGCGCGTACGCGCTGGGAGATGCCCGCAGAGACGCGAGCCCATTCCTCCGCATCGATCAGCCGCGGGATCGCGTCGATCGGGAAGGGGCGCTCCTCCCCCGCGTGGTCGAAGGTGATGCCCTGATCGAGGTAGCTGCGGGCCAGCGAGTCCGAGCGGGACCGGAACTCCTCGGGCCCGAGTCCGGCCAGCGCGTCGTGCAGGGCGCGGTAGGTGGGCCGCACGGTGCCGTCGGGCGCGAACATCTCATCGCCTCCGGCACCGGTGCGAGCGCTGTGGAACAGCGAGGTGGCAGACATGTCTACCATTCTCACACCGCCCCCGTCCCGTGTGGCACAGAACGCCAAGGAAGCGAGCACCATGTCCCTGTTCTCCCGACTCCTCCGCACTGCCTCGCGCTCGCCTGTCGTCCGCAGGGGGGTCCGTGATCTCGGCCGTGCCGCGATCGACGCGGTGAAGGAGAACACGGGGTCCGACCAGCGGCCGACGGGCGGCTCGACCCCCGGCGCCGGCAGTGGAGCCGACAGTGGAGAGGGCGCGCATGCGCTCGCCGACCGGCGCACCGGCAGTGCGCTGACCCTCGCCTACGCACCGCATGCCGACGATCGTCCCGACCCGGGCGAGGTCGTCTGGGCCTGGGTGCCGTACGAGGAGGACATCACCCAGGGCAAGGACCGCCCGGTGCTGGTGATCGCCGAGGAGGATGCCGATCGTGGCGGCTCCGACGGTTCTGGCCGGGTGCTGGTCGCGCTGATGCTCACCTCTCGCGATCGCACCGCCGCCGGCGCGGTGGCGACCGACGAGCACGGCTCGACCTGGGTGGACATCGGCTCCGGGGACTGGGACCGCCAGGACCGACCCTCCGAGGTCCGCGCGGACCGGCTGCTGCGGCTGGCGCCGGAGGCGGTGCGCCGTGAGGGCGGGCGCCTGGACCGGCAGCGGTACGAGCGGGTGGCCGACGCGGTGCGGAAGGTGCACGGCGGGTGACGCTCCGGCCGCACGAGCACCTCCGCGCGAGCACCTCGACAGGAGACACGGCGCACACCGGATGCGGTGAGCAGGCATTGCTCTGGTACTGTCCTGCACTGTATGTGTGACATACCGTTCGGTGTGCGCATGACGTGGTCCCGCCGTGTCAGGGGCAACGATTCGTGCGACCCGGGCGAGTACCCGTGGCAGCGACCCGGTACCGACGTCTCCAGGCGAGTCCCCACCGCCGTCCCCGTCGGCTCCGTTCCTCGGCCGTCTCGGATGATCCACCGCAGCAGCACAAGAGAAGAGTCTTCGTGGCAAACATCAAGTCCCAGATCAAGCGGAACGCGACGAACGAGAAGGCGCGTCTGCGCAATCGTGTCGTCAAGTCCGAGCTCAAGACCTACACCCGCAAGGTGAAGGCCGCCGTCTCCACCGGCGATGCCGACCTCGCGGGCGAGGCGCTCAAGAGCGCCTCCCGCAAGCTCGACAAGGCCGTCTCCAAGGGCGTCATCCACCAGAACCAGGCCGCGAATCGCAAGTCCGGTCTCGCGAAGCTGGTCGACGGCGTCTCCAAGTGACCTTCGGCAGCCGTTGAGCTGTCTCCCCGCCTGACGGGGTGAAGGAGCCCGGTGCGCAGGGATGCGCACCGGGCTCCTCACTGTCCGGAGTGCCGTGCTCGTGCGCGACGGCGCAGCGCCGGTGGCCGCTCAGTGCGCGCGGCGGGCGCGGCAGATGCCCATCACCATGCGCTGCACCGACCACTGGGGGTCGCGTCCTGCGCCCTTGACCTCGTGGTCGGCGCGGGCCACGGCCTCCAGTGCCCGGGCCAGGGAGCGGTCGTTCCACTGCCGGGCCTCGCGGCCGAGGTTGCGCAGCATCCAGTCGGGCATGCCCAGGGTGCGGGCGCTGGCCCCGGGGGCGGTGACCTTCGTCAGGGACCGCATCTTGGAGGCGATCGCGGCGACGATCGGCACCGGATCGGCACCGGCGAGCTGCGCCTGCTGGAGCAGCTGCAGGGCGTCCTGCTCGCGCCCGGCGATCGCGGCATCCGCGACGGCGAAGGCGGTGGATTCGACGCGGCCGGCGGTCAGTGCGTGGACGTCGGCCACGGAGACCTGCGGAGTCTGTTCACCGGGGTCAGGGGTGGTGTCCTCGATGAGCTGGCGACTGATCGCGGCGAGCTCGGCGAGGTCGGTGCCGAAGGCGTCCACGAGCGCGATCAGCGCCTCGGGCTGGATGCGACGCTGGGCGCGCGCGAACTCGGCGGCCACGAAGGTCTGCTTGTCCCCGGCGCGCTTGACGGGGCTCGCATCGACCCGCGGCACACCGGCCTTCTTGAGCGCGTCCAGAAGCTTCTTGCCGCGGTTGCCGCCGCGGTGGACGAGCACCAGGGTGACGTCCTGCTCCGGGGCCCTGAGGTAGTCCAGCAGCTCGAGGATCACCGTGTCGGGGGCCGACTGCAGCTCAGGGACCACCACGAAGCGCGGCTCGCCGAACAGTGAGGGGCTGGCCACCTGGGCCAGCGCTCCGGGCCCGGCGGCGTCCCCGGAGAGGTCGTGGACCTCCACCGTGGGATCGGCCTCGCGGGCGAGGCCGCGCAGGCGCTGGACGGCGCGGTCGGCGATCAGGGTCTCGGTGCCGTGGACCAGCACGATCGGGGCGAGGGCGACGCTGTGCCACTCGACATCGCTCACGGGGGCTCCTCACTGCGGGGCTGACTGGCTGATCCTATCGGGCCGGGCCGACGCTGCGCGGCGCGGCGGTGTCGTCAGCGGGCAGCACCACGGTGCCGTGCACGTCGGTGCGCAGCACGTGGGCCCCGCCGGAGTGCAGCAGACCCAGCGCCTCGTCGGTGGGGTGGCCGAAGTCGTTGTCCTGTCCCACCGACACCAGGGCGAGATCGGGCTCTAGCTGCCGATACAGCGGAGCGTGCTGGAACCGGGAGCCGTGATGGGCGACCTTGACGATGTCCGTGGGCCCGGGCCCGTGCGCGGCGAGCTCCTCCTGGGCGGCGGGCTCCAGGTCCCCGAGGGAGACCAGGCGGGTGCCGTCCTCCCACAGCGCCTCGAGCACGATCGAGCAATCGTTGGCGGCGTCCCCCTCCCCCGCGCCGTGCTCGGCGGCGCTGGTCCGCCGGGCGTCCTCGGCGGAGCCGGGCCAGAGCACGCGCAGGGAGAGCCCGGGGCGCTGCCAGGTCTCCCCGGTGGTGGCGACCGTGGTCGGCACCCCGGTCGCCGACTCCTGCGCGGCCTCGGGCAGGGGGCAGATCCATTGGTGCTGCGGGGTGCGGCGACCCGTCAGCGCGGCCCGGCCCCCGGTGTGGTCGCTGTGCGGATGGGTCAGCACCAGCAGATCGATCTCACGCACCTGCAACCGGTCCAGGCAGCGGCGCAGGGCCGCAGGATCCGGTCCGGTGTCGATCAGGACGGTGCCGCCTGTCCCGTCGACAGGGCGGGGGCGCAGCAGCAGGGCGTCGCCCTGGCCGACCGCGCACAGGGCGACGTTCCACTCCGGTCCCGTGCCGAGCGGGAGCAGACGTCCCGCTCCCGGGGCCAGGGCCGCGACCAGCACAGCGGCCACGACCCAGCGCGTCAGGGGCAGCCGGCGGGCCGCCACCGCGAACGCGGCGGCCAGGAGCACCGCCATCATCAGCAGCACACCGGCAGCGCCCTCGGGAACTGCGATGCGGGAACCGGGGAGCACATCAGCGGCTCGGGCGATCAGCAGCACCAGGTGGGCTCCCCCGGCGGCGAGCGTCCACAGCAGTTCCGCCGCGGCGGGCCAGAGCGTCCCGAGCACCAGGGCGAGCAGTCCGATCACCGTGGACGGTCCCACCAGCGGGCCCACCAGGATGTTCACCGCCACTGCCCAGGCCGAGACCTCCGGGGTGAGCAGGATCAGCACCGGGGTGCAGGCCAGTTGGGCGACCAACGGGACCGCGAGCACCAGGGCGATGGTGCGGCCGACCCGGCCTCCGCTGAGCTCCTCGATGGCGGTGGCCAACGGCGGCGCGGCCAGCAGGATGGCCGCGGTCGCGAGGGCGGACAGCAGGAACCCGATGGACGCGGCGGTGACGGGATCCAGCACGGACCACAGGGCCACGGTCAGAGCGAGGGCGGCGACCGGGGAGGCTCGCACCCCGGCGAAGCGGGCGGCCAGCAGCGGGACCGCCATCGTCGCCGCGCGCTGGACGCTGGGCTCGTCCCCGACCAGCCACACATATCCCGCGACCACGATCCCGGCGAGCAGCAGCCGGGGTCGTCGGCGGACCCCGCACAGCAGCAGAGGTCCCAGCACTGCGGCCAGCACCAGGGCGATGTTCGCCCCGGAGACGGCGACCAGGTGGGAGATCCCGGCACGGCGCATGATCTCCTCGGTCTCCTCCCGCATTCCCCGGGTGTCCCCGATGGTCATCCCGCGCACCAGGGCGGCCTCGTCCGAGGGCAGGTGGGAGGTGGCCTGCCGTGCCTGCCGGCGCAGGGCGTGCCGGGCGGACTGGGCACGGCCGGCCGGACCCGCCGAGGCCACCGGCCGCACCTCGCTCGCGCGCAGGATGATCAGGGATCCGCTGACCACGACGCGTCCGCGCAGGTGCGCGAGGTCGCCGTCCCGCACCCGGGCCAGGTCCTGCGCCGCCTCGCCGGAGGCGCGCACGAGGACCGGCAGCGAGGCGGGCAGCGCGACGTCGTCCCGGCCGACCCGGGCCGGGCCGCTCACCGTCCGTGCCCGCATCTGCTGGCCTTCCCGAGCCCACGCCGGTCCGTTGCCGGGCGGTGCGGGGTCCGCGGCGGCGACGACGGTGAGCTCCACGATCAGTCCCTGCTGCTCCGCCTCCGCGAACGAGCCGTCGGTGCTTCCGTGCCGTTGCAGAGCAGGGAACAGCAGCGCACCGGCCAGGACCACGACGGCGAGGTGGGCGAAGATGCTCCGGGCGGCGAGTGGTGATCCGGTGAGCGTGATCGCGGTCAGGGCGAGCGCGACCAGCACGGCGCCGCCGGCCACGGCCGCGGCGGTGCCGGCGGTGATGCCGAGCACCGCGAGGGCCCACACGCAGGTCGCGGCGGGCAGCAGGCGCAGATCGGCGCGGGTCATACGCTCGCCCGGCCGCGGATCTCCTCGAGGGTGGACGGCCCGATACCGGAGACCTCCAGCAGTCCGTCCACCGAGGTGAAGGGGCCGTTCTTGTCCCGATGCTCGACGATGCGCTGCGCGATCGCCGGGCCCACCCCGGGCAGCTCTTCGAGCTCGGCGGCGTCGGCGGTGTTGAGGTCGATCGATGACTGGTCGACAGGGTCCGCGGCCCCGTCCGTGGGACCGGCGGGGCGGGCCGAGGCCGGCCGGGGTGCCTCCCCCGGCAGCGGGACATGGATCTGCTCTCCATCGGTCAGGGGCCGGGCGAGGTTCACTGCCGAGAGGTCGGCGTCGTCCGTCGCGCCGCCCGCAGCGCTCAGCGCGTCATCGACCCGGGCATCGCCCGGCAGCCGTACGACTCCCGGTGCCGCCACCGCTCCGGAGACGTGGATGATGATCTCCGGCGGGGCGCTGTCGGCGCCGTCGGACGCTCCGGACGCAGGAGCGGCCGGCGAGGCGCCGCTCGGCGCGGCGGAGGGAGGATCCGGGGTGACCTCGGCGGCGCTCTCCACCGGCACCGTCGGCCTCGTCTCCAGCGGGACCGCGGACCCCGATCCGGACAGATGCACGACCCCGACGGCGATCAGCACCAGCACCGCCAGGCCGACCAGAGCCGATGGCGACGGAGCGGGCACGGTGAAGCGACGCGTCCGCTGCGGTGAGGGATGATCCTGCCGCTCGACCAGCGCCTGAACAGACCGACGGTGCTTCCCGGCACGACCGCGCCGCAGTCCTCCGGATCCAGTATCTGCTCCCATGTCCGCGAACCTAGGTCGCGGTGTCTGGCAGGCGCCACGACTGCCTCCGGAGTGGGGACGAGCATGGCCTGGGGAGGAACGGTCCGCGAGCGGCCCGCCACGTCACGCCCACCCCACAGGAATGCTCACGCATCGCGCGTTCTCACAGGCAGAGACACGACGTGCGAGGTCACGAATGAGAGACGGGGAAGCAACCCGAGGCAACCAGGCGAGAGAAAATGGAATCACGCAGAGGATCGGGGCAGTCCGATGACGACGTCGGCGACCCGGACGATCCGCTCTCCGGGGGCATGCCCGACTCACTGATGAGAGGTAGTCCCATGACAACCCGTTCCTTCACGCCCCGGTCCATGAATCGTCGCACCCTGCTCGGAGCCACCGGTCTCGCGGGGATAGCTGCGACGCTCGCCGCCTGCGGCGGCGGCAGCGGGGGCGGTGCCTCCGACGGCGGCGGCGCCGGCTCCGGCACGACGATGCGCCTGGCCCTGAACCAGACCGAGACCCACCCCTCCTACATCGCGCTGGACAACTTCGGCACGGCGCTGGAGGAGTCCACCGGCGGTGCCTGGGGCATCGACGTCTTCCCCAACGAGACCCTCGGTGCACAGCAGGAGACGCTGCAGATGGCCTCCAACGGCTCGGTGGAGATGTCCATCGTCTCCGGCACCCAGCTGGAGAACCTCAACCCCGACTTCCTCACCCTGAACATGCCGGGCGCCTTCGACAACATCGAGAAGCAGATGGAGATCCTCCAGGATCCCTCGATCGTCGGCGAGCTGTTCGCCTCCCTCGAGGAGTCCCAGAACATCACCGTCCTCGGTGGGTTCACGCAGGGTGAGCGCAGTGCGTACAGCACCGTCGGCCCGATCAGCACCCCGGCTGACCTGAACGGCCAGAAGATGCGCGTCCAGGAGTCGGACCTGCACCTGGCGATGGCCGCGGCGCTCGGCGCGACGGGCACCCCGCTCGCCTACGGCGAGGTGTACACCGGCCTGAACTCCGGCGTCATCGACGCGGCGGAGAACAATGAGATCTCGTACTTCACGCAGGCCCACTACGAGGTCGCCCCGTACTTCTCCTTCACCCGTCACCTGGTCGGCACCGACTACCTGATCATCAACACCGAGACCCTCAACTCGATGTCCGAGGAGGACCGGACCGCCTTCGACGAGGGCTGGGCCGCCGCCGTCCAGGAGCACACCGGGCTCTGGGTCGAGCAGACCGAGCAGGCGATCGCCGACGCGGAGGCCGACGGCGCCACCTTCAACGAGGTCGACACGGCCGCCTTCCAGGAGGCGCTGGCCGCCCTGCCCGAGGAGTTCCTCACCGCCGAGTCCCAGACCGCGCTGTGGGATGCGGTCCGCGGAGCCCAGGGCTGACCAGCCACACCGCCACGCAGCAGGCCGGGCCACGCGGTCCGGCCTCCTGCCGTGCAGAAGGGAACAACAGATGCAACTGCTCACCAAGGGACTGAACCGGTCCCTGGGGGTCGCCACGGCGCTCCTGTTCACCGTCATGGTCCTCGCGGTCGTCTGGCAGGTGTTCACCCGTGAGGTGATCCAGAGCCCCGCCGCCTGGACCGAGGAGCTCGCGAAGTACGTCTTCGTATGGACCTCGCTCATCGGCGCCGCGCTGGTGTTCTCCGAGCGCGGCCACATCGCGGTCACCTTCCTCGTCGAGCGGCTGCCCCGTCCCGTCCGCATGAGCGTGGCGGTCCTGATCCAGCTGGTGATCCTCGTCTTCGCCCTCGCGATCCTGGTGTACGGCGGGCTCCTGGCCGCCCAGAACTCCTGGTCCCAGCAGCTCACCGCGCTGCCGGGCACGATCGGCCAGGCCTACCTGATCCTGCCCGTCTCGGGCGCTCTCATCGCACTCATCGCGGTGCTGCACATCGTCGAGGACGTGCGCGGCATCGGTCCGCTGACCGCCACCGTCGTGCGCACCGACGAGGAGATCCCGGTGATCGCGGGCCTCGAGGACGCGGTCGAGGGCTCCCCCCTGGCCGGGTCCGAGCACCACGACGACGACCCGAAGGAGCGCTGACCATGGACGTCACCGCAGTCGCAGGACTCATCCTGCTGATCGGCATCGTCGTCGGCATCGCCCTCGGCGTCCCCATCGCCGTCGTGATCGGCGTGACCTCGTTCATCGCGATCTTCGTGCTGCTGGGCAACGACCCCACCACCACGACGATGAACACGGCCTCCGAAGTGTTCACGGGCATCAACAGCTTCACCCTGATCGCGATACCGCTGTTCATCCTCGCCGGCGGGCTCATGAACCAGGGCGGCATCGCCGGGCGTCTGGTCGACGCCGCCCGTGTGGTCGTCGGCAAGCTGCCCGGCGGGCTGGCGCACACCAACGTGGTCTCCAACTCCATGTTCGGTGCCGTCTCCGGTGCCGCAGTCGCCTCCGCCGCCGCCGTCGGCTCCGTGATGGGGCCCCGGCTGGAGAAGGAGGGCTATGCCAAGCCCTGGAGCGCGGCCGTGAACGTCGCCTCCGCCCCGGCCGGGATGCTGATCCCGCCGTCGAACACCTTCATCGTCTACTCGCTGGTGTCCTCGACCTCGATCGCGGCACTGTTCATGGCCGGTGTCGGGCCGGGCATCATCTGGGCCATCGCGGTGATGCTGGTGGTGGCCCTGACCCACAAACGCTTCCGCACCGGGTCGAACAGCGCCGCCGCCATCACACTCACCCCGGCGCTCGCGCTGAAGACCCTGTGGCGGGCGATCCCCTCGCTGCTGATGATCGTGATCGTCATCGGCGGCATCCTCTCGGGCTTCTTCACCGCGACCGAGTCCGCGGCGATCGCCGTGGTGTACTGCCTGATCCTGGGTCTGATCTACCGCACCCTGAAGGTGACGGACCTGCCGAAGATCCTGGTCGAGGCGGGCCGCACCACCTCGATCGTGATGCTGCTGGTCGGCGTGTCCTCGGCGCTGTCCTTCGTGATGGCCTTCGCCCGGATCCCGGACCTGATCGCCGAGCTCATCCTCAGCGTCACCTCGGACCCGACGCTCATCCTGATCATCATCATGGTGATCCTGCTGGCGGTCGGCACCTTCATGGATCCCACCCCGGCGATCCTGATCTTCGTGCCGATCTTCCTGCCGATGGTCACCGAGCTGGGGATCGACCCGGTCCACTTCGGCACCATGGTGGTCTACGCCTTCAGCGTCGGAGTGATCACGCCGCCGATCGGGAACGTCCTCTTCGTGGGGGCGAGAATCGCGGACCTGAAGATCGAACCGGTCATCGCCCGCCTGCTCCCGTTCCTGCTCGCGGTGATCGCCGGCCTGTTCCTGGTGGTGTTCCTGCCCCAGATCTCGCTGGCCCTCCCCGGGCTGCTCGGGATGCTCTGACGAGACAGCTCGGACCGGACCTGCTCCGCAGATGAGGATCCCCGCAGCCCCTGACCAGGGACTGCGGGGATCCTCATGGGCGGGCCTAGATACCCAGCATCACGAGCCACTGATCGAGGAAGACCACCGCGATCACCACGATCACCAGCAGGTACCACCCCAGCGTGAGCACCGCCCAGCGGCGCAGCAGGTTCGCCAGCGGCGCCGACGGGCGCAGGTCGCCGCCCTCGATGGTGCGGGCGAGGGTCGCGAAGAACATCGGAGCCGTGACCGTCCAGATCACCATGCACCAGGGGCACAGCGCGCCGATCACGAAGATCGTGGAGATCGCCAGGAAGTGCACGTAGCCGAAGGCGAAGGTCATCCCGCCCAGACGGGCCCAGCGGAACCAGGTGGGCAGCTGGGCCCCGGAGACCATCAGCGCACCGATCGCGCCCATGATCGCGAATCCGGCCAGCCCGATCGCCATGTTCGGGATCCCCAGGGCGGAGGACTGCCAGGTCATCATCACATTGCCGCAGGAGATGAAGGGGTTCACGTCGCAGGCCAGGCTGCCGCCGGG
>JAKDUN010000415.1 GCA_030457675.1 Brachybacterium sp.
CGCGTGCCGTTCGCCAGCCCCGCCCCCGCGGCCGGCCGCACCGCCCGCGAGGCCGCCCCCGGCGGCCCCGGCGGGGCGGGTGGGGGCGGGGCGGGTCCGCCCGCCTCGTGGTCGGGCACCGGGCCCGCCCGGACCCGCTCAGGCCCGCTCAGGCCCGCCACGACGAAAAAGGTTCCAGTTCCTTGGAACCTTCCGGGTCGTGGCGCCCCGACGCCGGCCGCCCCACTCCGCCACGACGAAGAAGGTTCCAGTTCCTTGGAACCTTTCCGATCGTGGCACCGTCAGTCGATCAGCCCCCGTTCAACCGGCTGATCTCCTGCCGCTCCTTCGTCGCAGCACGTCGATCAGCCCCAGCCCAGCTCGTGGAGGCGGGCGTCGCTGATGCCGAACAGATGGCCGATCTCGTGCAGCACGGTCACCGCGATCTCCTCGACCAGGTGCTCGCGGGATACGGCATGGCGCTGCAGCGGGCCGCGGAAGATGAAGATCCGGTCCGGCTGGGCGTAGCCCTGGAAGACGCTGCGCTGATCCAGCGGGATCCCCTCGTACAGACCCAGCAGCTCACTGCCGCCGGACTGCTCGGGCGTCGGCTCCTCCTGGACCAGGATCGCGACGTTCGACTCGGCGATGGTGCGCGCGACCTCCTCGGGCAGCGAGTCCAGGGCGTCGTCGACCGCTTCCTCGAACTCCTCACGATTGATCTGGATCATGGCCCCATCGAACCATGTGCGGCCGGGACGCAGCTGTGTCGCGGGCCCGGCCCCGAGTGACCTGCTCGTGTCGGATACGCCGCATCGAGGCGGAACCCGGAGGCGATCATGCCCTGAGATGGGTATGCTTTTCGTCGGGCAGTTCTCTGCCCCGGGCCCCCATCGTCTAGAGGCCCAGGACACCGGCCTTTCACGCCGGCGACACGGGTTCGAATCCCGTTGGGGGTACTCGCTCAGGTTGCGTCGACCACGGCTCGACCAGGCGATTCGGAAGTGCGAGACGGCTCACAGCAAAAGTGGCGCGGAGCCTCGAGAACGTCCGGTAGAGTTGTTCAGGTCGAAGCGGGCAGGCGAAGCGCTCCGACATGCAAGGCCCTGTAGCTCAGTTGGTTAGAGCGCCGCCCTGTCACGGCGGAGGTCGCCGGTTCGAGTCCGGTCAGGGTCGCCCCCGCGAGAAGGCCCCGGAACATGGTTCCGGGGCCTTTTCCAATCCCTCGACGTTCCCTCTAGGCTCGAGGGATGAGCACTCCCCTGCGCAATCGCCGCATCCGCCTGGCCGCCCGCCCCCATGGCGAGCCCGTCCCCGACGATTTCCTCCATGACGTCGTCGAGATGCCCTCCCCGGAGCCCGGTCAGGTGCTGCTGCGCACCCGCTACCTGTCCCTGGACCCGTACGTCCGCGGCCGCATGAGCGACGCGAAGTCGTACGCCGCCCCGATGGAGGTCGGTGACGTGATCGTGGGCGGGACCGTCTCCGAGGTCGTCGAGTCCGCGGCCGACGGCTGCTCCCCCGGCGACCTCGTGCTCTCCTACGGCGGCTGGCAGGAGTACAGCCTCGAGCCCGCCGACCGGCTGCGCCGCCTGGATCCGTCGGTCGCACCAGTCGCGACCGCACTGGGCGTGCTCGGGATGCCCGGCTTCACCGCGTACGCGGGGCTGCTCGCCATCGGGAAGCCCCAGCCCGGGGAGACCGTCGCCGTCGCGGCCGCCACCGGCCCAGTCGGCTCCGCCGTCGGCCAGATCGCGAAGCTCCACGGCGCCCGGGCCGTCGGCATCGCCGGCGGCGAGGACAAGGTCGCCCACCTGCGCGAGCTCGGCTTCGACGCGGCGCTGGACCACCGCGCCCCGGACCTTCCCGGCCGCCTCGCCGACGCCGCCCCGGACGGCATCGACGTGTACTTCGAGAACGTGGGCGGCGCTGTGTGGGATACCGTGCTGCCCCAGCTGAACGAGTTCGCGCGGGTGCCGGTGTGCGGGCTGGCCGCGAACTACAACGCGACCTCGCTGCCGGAGGGCCCCGATCGCAGCGGACTGCTGATGGGTGCCATGCTCTCCAGGAGCCTCACCCTGCGCGGCTTCATCCAGCGGGAGTTCGTCGAGGCGATGTTCGAGGACTTCCTGCGGGACATGACCGATTGGGTCGCCGACGGAAAGGTCCAGCACACCGAGGACATCACCGAGGGTCTCGAGCGTGCCCCGGAGGTGTTCGTCGGCATGCTGAACGGCCGGAACCTCGGCAAGACGCTCATCCAGGTCTCCTGATCCGGGGCTCTGCTCCGCACGGCGCACGAACCGTGGCATGCCTCTCACCGAAGGCACGGGGTTGGGAGCAGCGCGCGAGGACTGTTAACCTTGACCTCGGTCGCTCTCAGCGACCACGGCTCTGTAGCTCAGTTGGTAGAGCGTTCGACTGAAAATCGAAAGGTCACCGGATCGACGCCGGTCGGAGCCACCACCACGAAGCCCCCTGGTCCGCCAGGGGGCTTCGTCGTTC
>JAKDUN010000060.1 GCA_030457675.1 Brachybacterium sp.
TTGGCCCCCGCCCCCGCCCCCGTCCGGGGCGGGGGGGGGGGGGGCCGGGGCGCGGCGGGCGCCGCGATGGACCTGCGCGGTGAACGCCGCCAGCAGGGCCATGCCCCAGGCGCCGCCCTCGCCGGCGCCCTCGCCGACCGCGACCGGGGTGGCGAGCGCGTCGGCCAGCACCTGCTGGGCCACGCCCGCGGTGCGGAAGATCCCGCCGTGGGCGTACATGACGTCCAGCTGCACACCCTCGTCCTTCAGCAGCGCCTCCATCCCCACCGCGAGCGCCCCGAAGGCGCCGTAGAGCTGGGAGCGCATGAAGTTCTCGAGCGTGAAGCGGGCCTCCTGCTCGCGCACCAGCAGCGGCCGGCCCGAGGGCACGGCGGTCTGGTGCTCGCCGGAGAGGTAGTTGAAGCTCAGCACCCCGCCGGCGTCGGCATCGCCCTCGGCCCCCGCCCCGAACAGCAGGCCGTACAGCTCCTCGGACTCCAGGGGGCGGCCCAGCAGCTCGGCGAAGCGGCCGAACAGGCCCAGCCAGGCGTCGAGCTCGCCGGCGCAGTTGTTGGTGTGGATCATCGCCACCAGATCGCCCGCGGGCGTGGTGACCATGTCGATCTCCTCGCGGGGACCCGACAGCGGAGCCTCCAGCACCACCATCGCGAAGGCGCTGGTGCCCGCGGAGACGTTGCCGGTGCGGGGCGCGATGGCGTGGGTGGCGACCATGCCGGTGCCCGCGTCACCCTCCGGGGGAGCGGCGATCGCGCCCGGCTGCAGGGCACCGGAGGGGTCCAGCAGGGCCGCGCCCTCGGCGGTCAGGGTGCCGGCGTCCTGCCCGGCGACCAGCACCTCGGGCAGCACGTCGGGGAGCGACCAGGGCATCGCGGCCACCCCGTCGAGCGCTGCGAAGCGCTCCAGCAGCTCGTGGTCGTAGTCGTCGCCGGCGGCGGAGATCGGGAACATGCCGCTGGCATCGCCCACCCCGAGCACGGAGCGCCCGGTGAGCTCGCGGTGCACGTATCCGGCCAGGGTGGTGAGCTCGCCCAGCTCCCGCACGTGCTCCTCGCCGCCGCGGATCGCATGCAGCAGGTGCGCGATGCTCCAGCGCAGCGGGATGTTCAGGCCCAGCGCCTCGCTGAGCTCGCCGGCGGCGTCGGTGGTGTACGTGTTGCGCCAGGTGCGGAACGGGGCCAGCTGCGTCCCGTCTGCGGCGAAGGGGAGGTAGCCGTGCATCATCGCGGAGATCCCCAGGCTCGCCAGCTGCGTGAGCTCGACGCCGTGGCGCGCCTGCACATCGCGCACCAGCGCGGCGTAGCAGTCCTGGACGCCGGCGCGGACCCCCTCGAGGGAGTAGGTCCAGCTGTCCTCGACCAGCTGGTTCTCCCAGGCGTGCGAGCCCGTGCCCAGCACGGTGCCGCGGTCGTCGACCAGGGCGGCCTTGATGCGAGTCGACCCGAGCTCGAGCCCCAGGTGGGCGCGCCCCTCGGCGAGGAAGGAGGCGGTCCCGGAGCGGCCTGCGGAGGTCACATCAGCGTGCGTCATGGCCCCACTGAATCATCCGACCCCGCCGATGTCAACGTTCACATCCGCGCTTCCCCCACCGCGCCCGGAGGGTGGTCGCGCTCCTCGGCGCCGTGCGGTCAGCGCGGTCAGTGCGTGCGCTCGGGGCGGGTGGAGCGGCGCACCACGAGGCGCGGCGGCAGCGTGTGCGGGGCCTGGACCGAGGGGTGCTCGCCGTCCACCAGCGACACCAGGTGGCGCAGCGCCTCCCGGCCCACCTCGGCGAAGGGCTGCGCCACCGTGGTCAGCGAGGGGATCAGGAACTCGGCGCCGAGCGTGTTGTCGAAGCCCACCACGGAGACGTCCTCGGGGACTCGCAGCCCGTGCTCGTGCAGCGCGTGCAGGGCGCCGATCGCGATCATGTCGTTCGCGGCGAAGAGCGCATCGGGCAGGCCGGAGGCGATCAGCGCCGTGGTCAGCTCGTAGCCGGCGCGCGGGGTCCACTCGCCCGGGCCCACCACCTCGCCGTCGAGCCCGTAGCGCTCGAGGGCCGCGGTGAAGCCGCTGCGCCGCACCTGGGCGTCGAACCAGTCCGTCGGCCCCGCGAGGTGGGCGATCGAGCGGACGCCGGTGCGCTGCAGGTGCTCGACCACGATCTGCGAGCCGTGCGCCTGGTCGACGCCGACCATCTCGACCCCGGCCTCCCGGGGAGGCTGGGCGGAGACCACGACCACGGGGGCGGAGCCCGCCACCGCGGAGACCGCGGGGGACATCCCCTCGTGAGCGGCGATCACCAGGATCCCCTCGACCCCGGACGCCAGCAGCTCGGCACCCACCTGACGGGCGCTGTGCGGCTCGGAGGTCATCGAGGTCAGCACCACCGAGTAGCCGGCCTCGCGGGCGGCGGTCTCGACGGCGGTGGTGGTCTCGGCCGGGCCGAACAGCGAGAGGTTGTCGGTGAGCACGCCGATCAGCGAGGAGCGGGCGGTCTTCAGCGCGCGCGCCGCCCGATTGCGGGTGTAGCCGAGCGTCGAGATCGCCTCGAGCACGCGGTCCCGGGTGGCGGGACGGACGATCTCGGGCTCGTTGAGCACCCGCGAGACGGTCTGGTAGGAGACGCCGGCGCGGGCGGCGACATCGCCCATGGAGGGGCGGCGCTGGGCGGGGTTCATAGCTGTCGTCTCCTGTGGGGACGGGGTCGCGGCCGGTCGGGGCGGCGCTCAGGACGGCCTGCAGGTCGGGACGCAGGGCCCGACGGCGGGGCACCGCTCGTTGCCGAGTTGTGACCCGCGCAGGGTGGAACAATGTTGACATCTGCGCCAATGTGAACGTTACCATTCGAGTGGTCCCTGTCACCTCGACGGCGTCGCGCCGCTGCTGGCGCGCGGACCTCTCAGACGGACCCGCCCGGGTCCAGCAGTTCCGCCGACGTCCCGTCGGCACCGCACACGGCGCAGCCGCCGGCGGTGCCCCGGAGCGACGGGGGACATCACTGCTGCAGGCAGCAGATGGCGATTTCGACGAGGAGAACCCCATGTACAACCGGAGAACCTTCATGCTGGGAGCGACGGCCACCGCGGCCGCGCTCGGACTGGCCGCCTGCGGCGGCGAGGGCGCCGGATCCGGCGGCCCGGACACGGATGCCGCGCCCAGCGAGCAGACCGTCGGCGTCGCGATGCCGACCCAGACCTACGAGCGCTGGGTCGCCGACGGCGACAACATCAAGAAGGGCCTGGAGGAGAAGGGCTTCACCGTCGACATGCAGTATGCGGGTGACGACATCCCCACCCAGCAGCAGCAGATCGACCAGATGATCAACTCGGGCGTGAGCGCCCTGCTCATCGCCTCGATCGACGGTGCCTCGCTCTCCTCGCAGCTCGATGCCGCGGCCGCCGTGGGCATCCCGGTCATCGCCTACGACCGCCTGCTCACCGACAGCGAGAACGTCGACTTCTACGTCACCTTCGACAACTACACCGTCGGCGTGAACCAGGCCAACGCCCTGCTGTTCGGACTGGGGCTGTTGGATGAGAGCTTCGAGCCGTCCCCGGATGCCCCCGAGGGCCCGCTGAACGTGGAGCTGTTCGCCGGCTCGCTCGATGACAACAACGCCCACCTGTTCTGGCAGGGCGCGATCGACACCCTGCAGCCCTTCTTCGACGACGGCACCCTCGAGGTCCCCTCCGGTCAGATGGATATCGACCAGGCCGCCACCCAGCGCTGGGAGCAGGAGACGGCGCAGAAGCGCATGGAGACCCTGCTGACCACCCATTACGCGGGCGGCAAGGAGATCGACGGGGTGCTCGCTCCCGCCGATCCGCTCTCGCGCGGCATCCTCAACGCCCTGCAGAACGCCGGGCGCGGGGACACCATCGAGGACGGCCTGCCGATCGTCACCGGTCAGGATGCCGAGATCGCCTCGATCAAGCTGATCGCCGACGGCGTCCAGCACTCGACGATCTTCAAGGACACCCGCAACCTCGCCGAGCAGGCGATCATCTCGACGGAGTCGATCCTGACGGGCGAGGAGCCCGAGGCCAACGACACCGAGACCTATGACAACGGCGTGAAGGTCGTCCCCTCGTACCTGCTCGAAGTGCAGATGGTGCTGCAGAGCAACTACGAGGAGATCCTCGTCGAGACGGGGTACTACACCGAGGAGCAGGTCGAAGCCGGCCAGCTCTGAGCAGGGATTCACAGCAGAACCCCGGTGGGGTCCCGGCGCGCTCCGCGCCGTCGGGACCCCCTGCCCGAAGGAGGGTCCCGTGGCCGAAGACATCCTCGAGATGCGGTCCATCACGAAAAGATTCCCCGGCGTCGTCGCGCTCAAGGACGTGTCCCTGACCGTCGCCGAGCGCGAGATCCATGCGATCTGCGGGGAGAACGGCGCCGGCAAGTCGACGCTCATGAAGGTGCTCTCCGGCGTGGAGCCGGCCGGCAGCTACGAGGGCGAGGTCCACTTCCGCGGCCGCCCCGTGACGTTCGCGACCATCAACGATTCCGAGGCCGAGGGCATCGTGATCATCCACCAGGAGCTCGCCCTGGTGCCCCACCTGTCGATCGCCGAGAACATCTTCCTCGGCAACGAGCAGTCCCGGGGCGGGATCATCAGCTGGCACGAGACCAATGCCCGGGCCTCCGAGCTGCTGGCCCGCGTGGGCCTGGCGGAGAACCCCGTCACCCCCGTCGGCCAGCTGGGCGTGGGCAAGCAGCAGCTGGTCGAGATCGCCAAGGCGCTCTCGAAGAACGTGAGCCTGCTGATCCTCGACGAGCCCACCGCGGCGCTGAACGATGACGACTCCGCGCATCTGCTCGGCCTCATCCGCGGTCTGCGGGAGGAGGGCGTCACCAGCATCATCATCTCCCACAAGCTGGGGGAGATCGCGGCGGTCGCCGATGCGACGACGATCATCCGTGACGGCTCGACCATCGAGACCATCGACATGCGCGTGCCCGAGGACCAGAAGCACACGCTGATCCCTCGCATCATCAAGGGGATGGTGGGGCGGGACATGGACAGCCTCTACCCCGAGCGCACCGCCGAGATCGGTGAGGAGATCTTCCGGATCGAGGACTGGCACGTCGGCCACCCCACCCAGCCCGGACGCATCGTCGTGGACGGCGCCTCGCTGAACGTCCGCGCCGGTGAGGTGGTGGGCATCGCCGGGCTGATGGGCGCCGGCCGTACCGAGCTCGCGATGAGCGTGTTCGGCCACTCCTACGGTCGCGACATCTCCGGCACCGCCTTCATGCACGGGCGACCCACGCGGATGCGCACCGTCGCCGAGGCGATCGACGCCGGCATCGCCTACGTCTCCGAGGATCGCAAGCAGTACGGCCTGAACCTGATCCAGGACATCCGCACCAACGTCACGGCCGCCGCGCTGACGAAGATCACCACCGGCGGCTGGATCAACAGCAACGAGGAGATCGCGGTCGCCGAGCGCTACCGCTCCTCGCTGAACATCAAGACGCCCACGGTGATGGCGACCGTCGGGAAGCTCTCGGGCGGCAACCAGCAGAAGGTGGTGCTCAGCAAGTGGCTGTACACCGAGCCCGAGCTGCTGATCCTCGACGAGCCCACCCGCGGCGTCGACGTCGGCGCGAAGTACGAGATCTACTCGATCATCAACGAGCTCGCCGCGGCGGGCAAGGCCATCATCGTCATCTCCTCCGAGCTGCCCGAGGTGATGGGCGTGGCCGATCGCATCTACACACTGTCCGCGGGACGGATCACCGGCGAGGTCCCCACCCAGGACGCCACCCAGGAGCACCTCATGGAGCTCATGACCATGGAGAGGGAGTGAGCGCGCCTCATGGCCGGAACTTCTGACATCAAAGAGCTGCTGACGCGCAACCTGCGGCAGAGCGGCATCTACATCGCGTTCGTCTTCATCATCGTGCTGTTCACGATCCTCACCGGGGGCCAGCTGCTGAGCCCCGGCAACCTCACCAACCTGGTGCTGCAGTACTCCTACATCCTGATCCTCGCGATCGGCATGGTGCTGATCATCGTGGCCGGCCACATCGACCTCTCGGTGGGCTCGGTGGTCGCACTGACCGGCGGCGTCGCCGCGGTGGTGGTGATCGGCAACGGCCTGCCCTGGTGGGTGGGTGTGCTCGCCGCGCTCGGCACCGGCGTGCTGGTGGGTCTCTGGCAGGGCTTCTGGGTCGCGTATGTGGGCATCCCCGCCTTCATCGTCACTCTGGCCGGCATGCTCATCTTCCGCGGCCTGGCCATGCAGGTCCTCGGCAGCGTCTCGCTCTCGCCCTTCCCGGAGGAGTACCAGCACATCTCCGGCGGCTTCCTCAACGGTCTCCTCGGCGGCAACGGCTACGACGCCTTCACGCTGCTGCTCGCGGCGGCGCTGATCGTGGTCTTCGCGGTCCAGCAGTACCGCGGGCGCCTGGCGAAGCTGAAGTACAAGCAGCCGGTCGAGGCCCTGTACCTGTTCTGCCTGAAGATCGTGCTCATCGCCGCGGTCGTGATGGCCTTCGCCTGGCAGCTGGCCCACCACCGCGGACTGCCCGTGGTGCTGATCCTGCTGGCCGCGCTCGTGCTCATCTACGGCTTCATCAGCCAGCGCACGATCTTCGGTCGCCACATCTACGCCATGGGCGGCAACCTCCAGGCCGCCCAGCTCTCCGGCGTCAAGACCCGCCGAGTGAACATGCTGCTGTTCGTGAACATGGGGCTGCTCTCCGCGGTCGCGGGCATCGTCTACTCGGCGCGTTCCAACAGCGCCCAGCCGGGCGCGGGCAATATGTTCGAGCTGGACGCGATCGCCGCCGCCTTCATCGGCGGCGCGGCGGTCACCGGCGGCGTGGGCAAGGTCCAGGGCGCGATCATCGGCGGTCTGATCATGGCGGTGATGTCCAACGGGATGTCGATCATGGGTATCTCCCAGCCCACCCAGTCCGTGGTGCGCGGTGTGGTGCTGCTGATCGCCGTGGCCTTCGACGTGTGGAACAAGAAGCGCTCGCAGTCCGGCGCCTGAGTCACGGGGGATCGTCGGCCGACGGTTCCGCAACACCCCGGACCCACTCGTCACGAGGGGCCCGGGGTGTCGTGCTGCCCGCTGAAGGTACTGTTCAGGACGGATTTCAGTCGCCGAATAATCGGGTTCCGCGAGGCATTGTGCCCGCCTGTGCAACGATGTAATCTGGCGGTGTGAGGCAGGACACCCTGCGAAGGAAGTACAGCCGCGGCCGGTGCTCCTCACCCCCGGGGCACCCCGACGGGCCGTGCGCACAGCAGCGCGCAGGCCATGAGGCACCTCGATCCAGCTCGAGCCGACGCCCACCCCGGTCGATCCGGCAGTCCGATCCCGATGGAGTGATGAGATGAGCAATCGTCCACCCCGCTCAGCCCCCATGCGCCCCGCGGCCAGCGCGGGGATCAGTCGGCGCCGTCTGCTGGGCGCCGGAGCTCTCGCCGCCGCGGCACTGCCGCTGGCCGGCTGCTCCTCGCCGCTGGGAGCCGGGCTCCTGGGCACCGAGCTGAACCCCGAGACGCTGGTCTACTGGAACCTGTTCGGCGGCGGAGACGGTGTGCGCATGCAGGACATGCAGGACGGCTATCGCGAACTCTTCGGACCGCGCTCCCTGCAGGCCACCACGCTCGCCTGGGGCAACCCATACTACTCGAAGCTGACGCTGGCGACCGTCGGCAACCAGCCGCCGGATGTCGCGGTCGCCCACCTCACCCGCGCCAAGCCGCTGTGGAACGGCGGGCTGCTGGACCCGATCACCGAGGAGGACCTCGCCGGCGTCGGCCTGACCACCGAGGACTTCAACGCCCAGGCCTGGGCCACCCAGCGCACCGACGACCAGAACATCGCGATTCCGCTGGACACCCACCCGTTCACGCTGTTCTACAACAGGGAGGTGTGCGAGCAGGCCGGTCTGCTGGACAGTGACGGGCTGCTGGTGGACCTCACCGGCATGGACGTCTTCGAAGCGGCGCTGAAGGAGATCAGCGCGGTCACCGGCGGCACTGCGATCACGGTCGCGAACGTCGCCGAGACCTCCACCCCCTGGCGGTTCTTCTGGACGCTGTACAACCAGCTCGAGGGTGCCACGCCGTTCCTGTCCGACGATGGTGCGACCATCAGCGTGGACGAGGAGAAGTTCCTCGAGGTGACCGGGAAGATCCAGGAATGGGTGGAGCAGGGATGGCTCAACAGCGCCCTGGACTACGCCACCTCCCAGACCGAGATGTTCACCGGGAACGCGGGCTTCTACCTGCAGGGTGAGTGGGAGATCGCGACCGCCCAGTCGATCGATGGGCTCGACTTCGGGATGGCCTCGATCCCGCAGCTGTTCGACAAGCCCGCCGTCCAGGCTGATTCGCACACCTTCATCCTGCCGCGCAAGGAGCGCTCCCCCCAGCAGCGCCAGCAGGCGATGGAGTTCATCAAGGCGATGCTCGATCAGAGCATGATCTGGGCCGAGGGCGGTCACATCCCGGCCTATCTGACCACCGCCGAGAGCGAGGAGTACCTGGCATTGGAGCCGCAGCGCCACTACGCCGACTCCGCGGACCATGCGGTCTATGACGACCCGGCCTGGTACGGCGGCTCCGGCTCGACCTTCGAGGACACCGTCGGGGCGCAGCTGGGACTGGTCCAGCAGGGAGCGCTCACCCCCGAGCAGTCGCTGGCGGCGATCCGGAACCAGCTCGCGATCTATACCTCGACCCCCAGCCCGCTCTGATCCGGAAGGCATAGCTGATGACCACGATGTCTCCCACCGCACCCCCGACCCCGCGGGCGCCGGCCGCGCCTCCCGGGCGGGGCGGCAAGGTGCTCCGCCGCACCCCGCAGGCCTGGCTGTTCCTGGCCCCGTTCGCCCTGATCTACCTGGCCTTCATGGTCGGGCCCATGATCTGGATGTTCGTCGCGAGCTTCTTCAACACCTCGACCGTCCGCTCCGGGCTGGGCTCGTTCGCGGGGTTCGACAACTACCTGGAGATGTTCGCCCGCGACGACTTCTGGTCCTCGCTGTGGCACACGCTCCAGTTCACCCTCTACACCGTGCCGCCACTGGTGGTGCTCTCCTTCGTGCTGGCGGTGCTCACCAACCGCATGTCCCGCGGCCAGTGGTTCTTCCGTCTGGCGTTCTTCCTGCCGTTCATCCTGCCCTCGGCGACGATCTCCCTGATCTGGGTCTTCATCTTCACCCCGGCCAACGGGCTGTGGTCCCTGCCGGCGACGCTGCTGGGCATGGACCCGGGTGCCGGCATCCTGTCCGACCCGAGCACCGCGATGATCGGCATCGCGATCGCGACCGTCTGGTGGACCATCGGGTTCAACTTCGTGCTGTACCTCGCCGGTCTGCAGGAGATCCCCCGCGAGCTCTACGAGGCGGCCGCGGTCGACGGCGCCTCGCCCTGGCAGCAGATCCGCCGCGTGACCATCCCGCTGCTGAGCCGCACCACCGGCCTGGTGATCCTGCTGCAGATCATCGCCAGCCTGAAGATCTTCGACCAGGTGTACCTGATGACCTCCGGCGGACCAGGGATCGCCACACAGGTCTCCCTCGGGCTGATCACCAACACCGCGTTCACGGACAACCGGGTCGGTGCGGCCTCCGCCGCCTCGGTGCTGCTGTTCCTGATCATCCTGGTGATCGCGCTGCTCCAGCAGGTCGTCAGCCGAATCGGCTCCAAGCGTGAGGAGGCCTCCTGACATGGCCACGATCCAGACCAGTCCCCGTCGCCGCACCGGAGTCTCCGGAGCCGCCCCGGCCCGGCGCATGAAGGCCAGCGGGCCGACCTTCACCAGGGTCACCGGCATCTTCCTGATCGTCGTCGCGATCCTCTGGCTGATCCCCAGCCTGTTCGCGATCAAGACCTCCCTGACCGACAACGGCGTGGCCGCGCTCGGCGCCCAGGAGATCCTCACCGACGTCAGCCCCACTCTGGAGTCCTACATCGGGCTGCTCCAGCAGGGCGACATCTGGAACTGGTACCTCTCCAGCTTCCTCACCTCGATCGTCACCGCCGTCCTGACCCTGCTGTTCGCCTCCATGGCGGCGTTCGCTCTCTCCCGGCTGGAGTTCCGGGGGCGCGCCGCGGTCTACCTGCTGATCATCATCGGCCTGATGATCCCGACCCAGGTGCTGATCGTGCCGCTGTTCCAGGAGCTGCGCGTGCTGCAGCTGCTGAACACCTACTGGGCCGTGATCCTCCCGCAGATCCCCTCGGTGATCGCGGTGTTCATCTTCAAGCAGTTCTTCGACGGGATCCCCAAGGAGCTCGAGGATGCCGCGCGTGTCGACGGCGCAGGACTGTGGAGGATCTACTGGGGCGTGATCATGCCGCTGTCGCGTCCGGTGACCGCAGCCGTGGCGATCCTGACCTTCGTGTGGACCTGGAACAACCTGCTGCTGCCGCTGTTCGTGCTGTCCAACCCGAACCTGATGACCATCCCGGTGGGTCTGGCCACGGTGCAGGGCAGCTTCGGCCTCCGTTACGCGGACATCCAGGCCGGCGCCATCCTCGCCGCGCTCCCGCTGGTGGTGCTGTACATGTTCTTCCAGCGCCAGATCGTCGAGGGCGTGACCGGGTCGGGGCTGAAGGGCTGAGGGGTCGGGGCGTCGTCGTCAGCGGGTGAAGCGGAGGATCCGGTAGCGGGTCCCGGTGCGCGAAGTGGACCAGGCGGGATCCGGCTCCTCGGGCGTGAAGCCCTGCGGGATCGCCGGTGCCGTCGTGTCCCCGTCGACCTCGAGGTCGATCTCGGTGACGACCAGCAGCTCGGCCTGGTCCCTCGCTTCTCGGTACACGCGCCCGCCGCCGATCACCCAGATCATTGCGGCGTCCGCAGAGCTGCCGGCAGGTGCACCGGCGCCTTCGGCGAGCACCTCGTCGGCCAGGCGCAGCGCGCCGGCCAGGTCCCGGGCCCGCACCGCGCCCTCCTCCGCGAAGGCATCATCGGAGGTGATGACGATGTTCGTGCGCCCGGGCAGGGGCCGGAATTTCTCGGGGAAAGACTCCCAGGTGCGCCGGCCCATCACCACGGGCGAGCCCTTGGTGGTGCGGGAGAAGTGCTTCAGATCCTCCGGCAGGTGCCAGGGCATGGTGCCGCCGGCGCCGATCACGCCGCCGCGCGCCTGGGCCCAGATCAGCCCGATCCGCGGCGCGCTCATACCGCGACCGGGGCCTTGATCCCCTTGTGGTGCTGGTAGTCGAGGATCTCGATGTCCTCGAGCTCGTAGTCCAGGATCGAGTCCGGGCGGCGGGTCAGCGACAGCGTGGGGTAGGGGAAGGGCTCACGGGCCAGCTGCCGGGTGACCTGCTCGTGGTGGTTGTCGTAGATGTGGCAGTCCCCGCCGGTCCAGATGAAGTCCCCGACCTCGAGATCCGTCTGCTGGGCGATCATGTGCGTCAGCAGCGCGTAGCTGGCGATGTTGAAAGGCACTCCGAGGAACATGTCCGCGCTGCGCTGGTACAGCTGGCAGGAGAGCTTCCCGTCGTGCACCTCGAACTGGAACAGCGCATGGCAGGGGGCCAGCGCCATCTGCGGGATCTCCGCCGGGTTCCAGGCGGAGACGATCAGCCGACGCGAGTCGGGGTCGGTGCGGATCTGCGCGATGACGTCGGTGATCTGGTCGATCGCCCCGCCGTCGGGGGTGGGCCAGGAGCGCCACTGGGCGCCGTAGATCGGGCCGAGCTCGCCGTTCTCGTCGGCCCACTCGTCCCAGATGCTCACGCCGCGCTCCTGCAGCCAGCCCGCGTTGGTGTCCCCGCGCAGGAACCACAGCAGCTCGAGGAAGATCGAGCGGGTGTGCATGCGCTTGGTGGTGATCAGCGGGAAGCCCTGGGAGAGATCGAAGCGCAGCTGTTTGCCGAACAGGCTGCGGGTCCCGGTGCCGGTGCGGTCACCCTTGGCGTTGCCGGTCTCCATGACCTCGCGCAGCAGGTCCTCGTACGGGGTCGGGATGGTCATCGAGTCATTCCTTCTCGGGACGGTGGGCAGCGGAGGTCGCGGCAGCGGGAGACAGATCGGCGGCGGGGGCCTCGGCGGCGGCGAGGGTCGAGCCGCGCACGACGAGCGAGTACGGGGTGTCGACCATGCGCGGCGGCCCGTCGTAGCCCTGGATCCGCTCGCCCAGCAGATCCAGGGTGGTGCGCACGAGAGCTGCTTTGTCGGGCGAGATGGTGGTCAGCGGCGGCGACGCGAAGGGCGCGTCGGGGGTGTCGTCGTACCCGGTCACGGCGACGTCCTCGGGCACGCGGCGACCTTGACGGCGCAGGGCGGCGAGCGCCCCGATCGCCAGCTCGTCGTTGCCGCAGACGATCCCGTCCACCTCGGGCATCCGCTCCAGCAGAGCGGTGGCGCCGGCGAAGCCGTCGGGCCGGTGCCAGGCGTCCACGGCCTGCACCACGGAGCCGTCGCCCGGCAGACCGTGCGAGCGCAGGGCGGCGAGGAAGCCGTCGCGGCGCAGAGAGCCCGAGCTGTGCGGCTGCAGGCCCTGAGCGGTGTCGATCTTGCCGATGAAGGCGAGGCGCCGGCGCCCGGTCTCGATCAGGTGCGAGGTCGCGTCGAAGGCGGCGCCCTGGTTGTCGATGCGCACGTAGTCGCACCCCTCGGGGAGCTTCTCGGGCAGGTGCTCACCGATGAAGACAGTGGGCTGGGGAGTGCGCTCCATCCGTGCGAAGTGCTCCTCCTCCAGGAGCAGCGGATTGAAGATCACCCCGTCGCCGAGCACCTGCTTGAACCCCTCGAGCACCGTGCGCTCCGCCTCGCGACCGGCGGAGGTCGAGTGGAGGACGACGGTCTGCCCGCGGTCCTGGGCCTCGTCGATGAAGTGCTGGGCGAGATCGGAGAAGTAGGAGAAGGCCAGGGAGGGCACGGCGAGGGTGACCATCTTGGAGGCGCCGGTGCGCAGCTGTCTCGCGGCCACCTGGGGTCGGTAGCCGACCTGCAGGATCGCCTCGCGCACCTTCTCCCGGGTGGAGTCGCGCACGTGGGGATAGTCGTTGACCACGTTGGAGACGGTCTTGATCGAGACGCCCGCGAGCTCGGCGACATCGCGCAGCGCGGGCGGGCGCCGGTGGCCGGAGGTGGAGCGTGGGGGCATGGGACGATTCTTGCACCGACGCGCGTGCGGGGTGGGGATCGTGACGGAGTTCGCTCCCGGGAGCGGCGCTGCTCGGGCGATGCGGCCGGCGGCCCGGTCGGTCCCGGTCCGCTCCGGTCCGCTCCGGTACGGCTGCATCCGGTGGCGCTGAGCCAGCATGGAAAGTCCGCAGAGAGCGACGCGTGCTGGCAGAGCGCCAGTGGGTGCACGCGGGCCCACGCTGCGGCCGCTCGGGTCCGCCTGCTGATCACTCCCGCCGGGGCGTTGACGGCTCGCGCGGCCTGTGGAAAGCTTGTTCCAACGTTGTAGAGTCCGTCGCCGCATCGCTGCACCCCCGCCGGATCCCCTCCCTCCACAAGGACGTAGACACTGATGTCATCGCAGGTCACCCTCACCCTCAATCCCGCCTTCCGGGTCGCGCCCGTGCGCCGCCGCACCTTCGGCGCCTTCGTCGAGCACCTCGGCCGCTGCGTCTACA
>JAKDUN010000416.1 GCA_030457675.1 Brachybacterium sp.
GATCCCCACGTCCACGCTGTCGATGATGCTGGTCAGCAGCTGCTCGGAGGTGGCCGCGGTGTCCAGCAGCGAGTCCTTCTCCGCGAGCGTCTCGGCCAGGCGCCGGTTCTGGCCGTCCATCACCTGCAGGCCACCGACGACCAGCAGCCCGATCTGCAGCACAGTGAAGGGCAGGAGCAGGGCGTAGGCCAGGGTCAGGGAGTCGATGAACGGTGCGCGGAGGACGATGGGGCCGGTGATCAGCACCGTGATGGCGAGGGTCGAGACCCACACCCCGGGCAGTCGCAGCCGGGCCGCCATCCACAGGCTCGGGATGAACGCCAGCAGGGAGACCGCCACTGCGGTGTCGTGCATCAGGTCCCGCACCAGGGCGACCGCGACGATGTCCAGCAATGGCACCACCGCCGCCCAGCGGGTCCGCAGCTCGTCCCAGCGGATCACGAGTGCGAGCACGGTGGAGAGGGCCAGGACCCCGAGCGCGAGCAGGTACGGCGCGGTGATCACCAGTTCGAGGCGGGAGATCGAGATCAGCAGCGTCAGCGCCACCATGGATCCGGCGAAGTAGAGCTGCTTCGAGTCGGTCCCGCCGCTGGGGGAGACGACCCGGCCGAGTCGCTGCGTCAGGGAGAGGAGTGCATCCACGGGGTTCCTTCGACTGGTGATGCGGTGGCGAGGCGTGGGCGTCCTGGACACGCAGGAAGCAGTCTCGCCCGACGGCGGGCGCCGTGCAATGCGCGCTCCGTCACGGGCAGGGGCCGGGACCGAGTGACGGAGGGGTCAGGGCGCTCGGGCGCCGAGGCTCACTGCCCCCGGGAGGGGCCCGTCCGGAATCGCGCTTTATACGCCTCGAAGTCCCACGCCGCCTGCCCGTGGCCCCCGTCCAGGAAGGCGGTCGCGGCCTTGCGCCCCTTCCGGTACAGCAGCTCCCGCTCGTCCTCGGAGAGGTCGAACTGGGTGGGCCGCACCGCGGCCGTGTCGATGAAGATCGTGCGCGCCACGGCATGGGAGGAGTCGATGTGCATCCGGTCGTAGAAGCCGGTGACGGTGTCCACCACCGCCTTGCCGAAGCTCAGCGGCCCGCGGATCCGATTCTCCACCCCGAAATCTGCCCCCGGCGTGGCGGAGAGCTTGATGCCGAAGGTGGGCCAGCGCGGCATCTCGCCGTCCGGCCGGTCGAATACCGAGACCGGGAAGTTCGACAGCAGCCCGCCGTCCACCAGCACCGCCGGTCTCCCCTGGGCGTTCCTCCATCGCACCGGGCGGAAGAAGAGCGGGATCGAGGTCGAAGCCCGCACGGTCTCCACCACCCGCAGCTGCCCGGGCGTGGTGCCGAACTCCTGCGCATCAGCGGGCAGGTGGCGCAGCCGGCCCGCACTCAGATCCGAGGCGGTGACCACGAGGCGGAACTGTCGCGACCCCTCCGCCCCGTGCTGCGGATCCGGGTCCTGGTAGAGCAGGTCGGCGAAGGTACCGGTGCGGCCCGGCGCCGCGTGGGTGTCCAGCTGCTCCTCGAGCCAGCTCATCAGGTGCTCACCGCGGTGGATCCCGTTGTGCAGCAGGATCGCGGCGGCCTTGCCGAGGATCGTGCGCGTCCACCAGGGCCCGTCCTCGAACTTCCGGTAGTCCGTGGCCCGCAGGATGTCCACGATCGTGGTGGCGGGGATGCCGGCGGTGGACAGCATCCCGGCGATGGATCCTGCCGACGACCCGGCCACCCGGTTGACCGTGTATCCCCGCTCCTCGAGCACCTCGAGCGCGCCGGCCAGGGCGATGCCCTTGACCCCGCCGCCCTCCATCACCAGATCCACGCGCCGCAGGGAGCCGGGTGAGGGGGCGGGAGTCTGCGATGACGTCATGAGGTCAGGGTAGGCGAGGGGGCCGACGCGAGCGGTGGTCGGAGCCGGCCGGGCGCCGGCCGGGCGCTGGCCGAGTGCCGGCCGCCGCGCCTGTCTCCGCAGTTCGACCTGTCTTCTGGCGGCGGAAGGAGGATGATGGGCCCCCCGGACCTCGTGCCTCTGCCCGCTCGCCGATGCGCCGGCAGCCGCCACCCGTCCGACCCTCGCGGCCGCGCCCCGAGGGCTGAATCCGTCGAAGGAGCACCCCATGACCAGCCCCGTCCCCGCCGCCCACGAGCCCGTCATCGTCGGCGGCGCCCGCACCCCCTTCACCCGGCTGCTCTCGCAGCAGGCGTCGCTCAGCGCCGTGGACCTCGGGGCCCACGCCATTGCCCACGCCCTGACCCGCTCCGGCGTCGACCCCGCCGCGATCGACGCCGTCCTCATGGGGCAGGTGGTCCAGGCCGGGCAGGGCCAGAACCCGGCCCGCCAGTCCGCGCTCGCCGCGGGACTGGACTGGGACGTCCCGGCGGTGACGGTCAACAAGGTGTGCCTGTCCGGGCTCACCGCCGTCATCGACGCGGCCCGACTGATCCGCACCGGCGAGGCCACCGCCGTGATCGCCGGCGGCCAGGAGTCGATGA
>JAKDUN010000061.1 GCA_030457675.1 Brachybacterium sp.
CCTTCCCGACGACGCCGCAGCCGGGGCAGCCCGGCCTCCCGCGCCGAGCGCAACCCGCTGCGCATGGTCCTCGTGGGCCTGCTGTGGGTGGCCGTCGCCCTCGGGATCGCACTGCTCTTCTGGATCATCGTGCAGTCCCTCCGCGACACCCGCTCGATCCTCGCCGAGCCCTTCGGGATGCCGACCTCGCTCGAGTTCGAGAACTGGTCGCGGGCCTGGACCGTCGGCGACTTCGGTCGGGCCGCCTGGAACAGCGCCTGGGTGACCCTGGTGAGCTCCGCGCTCACGGTCGTCGTCGCCGCCCCGGCGGCGTACTACCTCGGGCGGGTGGACACCCCCGTGACCCGATTCCTCAGCAACTACTTCGTGCTCGGGCTGGGCATCCCGGCGCAGGTCATCATGATCCCGCTGTTCGTGATGCTCTCGCGCCTGTACCTCACCAACAGCCTGATCGGGCTGAACCTGGTGTACATCGGGATCTCGATGCCGTTCACGGTGTTCCTGCTGATCTCGTTCTTCCGCACCCTGCCCGAGGAGCTCGAGGAGGCGGCGGCCATCGACGGCACCTCTCCACTGGGCACGATGGTGCGCATCATCATGCCGCTGGCCAAGGGCGGCATCATGACCGCGTTCATCCTGCAGGTGATCTCGCACTGGAACGAGACGCTGATGGCGATGACGCTGCTCAGCTCGACGGACAAGTACACGCTGCCGGTCGCGCTGATCGGCTTCGTGCAGCAGCAGACCTATTCCGGTGCGGACTGGGGCGGTCTCTTCGCCGGCATCTGCATCGTGGTGCTGCCGATGCTGATCATGTTCCTGTTCGTCAGCCGCCGGCTCACCGAGGGGCTCACGGTCGGGATGGGCAAATGACGAACCTGGTGCTCCTGCTCGCAGACCAGTTCCGGGCACAGTGCGTGGAGCCGGACGGCGATCCCGTGCCGACGCCGCACCTCGATGCGCTCGCCTCCCGAGGGGTGCGGTGTGAGTCGGCGCTGAGCTCCTATCCGGTGTGCAGCCCGCACCGTGCGATGCTCATCTCCGGGCAGACCCCGCAGGAGAACGGCGTGCACCTCAACGTCAACTCCGCCACCGCCGCCGCCGGCGTCGGCCTGCGCTCGGACGCCGAGAGCTGGGCCGCGGTGATGGCCGAGCACGGGATGGCCACCGGGTGGATCGGCAAGTGGCATCTCGAGCCGCCCACCGCGGAGGACGAGATCTGGGGCGAGGGCCGACGGGACGACGGCAAGGTGTGGGACGCGTTCTCCCCGCCGGAGCGTCGCTTCGGCTTCTCCAGCTGGTACTCCTACGGCTGCTGCGACGACCATCTGCGCCCGCACTACTGGGGGACCGACGGCGGCCGGGAGGACCGGATCGACGTGGAGCAATGGTCCGCCGCGCACGAGACGGACCGCGCGATCGAGTTCCTCGACGAGCACGGGGAGGGACCCTTCGCGCTGGCGGTCTCCTGGAACCCGCCCCATCCCCCGTTCGAGCAGCTCCCCCGCGGTATCCACGAGCAGTTCGCGGGGCGCGGCGAGGAGCTCCTGGTGCGCCCGAACGTCACCGAGGAGATCCACGCCGAGGCCGCGCAGGTCGCACCGCAGTACTTCACCGCGGTCCACGAGATCGACCAGCAGGTGGGGCGGATCGTCGAGGCGCTCGCGCAGCGGGGCCTCACCGACGACACGGTGGTCGTGTTCACCTCCGATCACGGCACCCAGCTGGGCAGCCACGGCCGGCTCGACAAGAACGTGCCCTTCGAGGAGTCCATGCGCGTCCCGCTGATCATCGGCGGGCCCTCGCACCTCGCCCCGGGCCGGTGCTCGGCGCTGATCGGCTCGCTCGACATGGCCCCGACCCTGCTGGGCCTGGTGGGCCTGGCGGAGTCAATCCCCGACCAGATGGTGGGCGCGGACCTCAGCCCGGAGATCTTCTCCCACGCCGCGGCGGATCCGGCTTCCGCGGTCCCGTTCTTCCATGACGAGGCGGGACCGGACGGGCTGCAGCAGCGTGGTCTGCGCACGCCCACCCATCTGTGGGTGCTCTCGGCGCGGCGCGGCGAGGTGTGGTCCACCTCCCACGACCTCGTCGCCGATCCGTTCCAGCTGCATCCGCTCGAGGATCCCGCGCTGGACCGCGCGCTGGCCGCCCGGGCCCGCGAGCTCTTCGCGCGGCTCGAGATGCCGTGGCCGGTGCTGGAGCAGTATTCCCCGTCCCCCGTGGAGGTCTGAGCCATGGCCAAGAATCTGCTGTTCCTGATGGCCGACCAGCTCGGGGCGCATGCGCTGGATGGCGAGTCCCAGGAGTTCCTCGCCGCCCCGCACCTGGCACGGCTGCGCGAGGAGGGCGCCGCCTTCGACCGCGCCTACACCCCGTTCCCGCTGTGCGTCCCGGGCCGCAGCTCCCTGATCTCGGGCAGGGCCCCGCACGAGATCGGCATCGACCGCAACCGTCCGTCCCAGGAGGTCGTCGAGGAGTTCCGCGCCGGCCCGACGCTGCCGCGGACGCTGCAGGAGCACGGCTTCCGCACGGAGTGGGGCGGGAAGTGGCATGCTCCGCGGGTCGAGGTCTCCGAGGCCGACGGCTTCGCGCTGACCCGCCCCTTCGGCGACGCGGGGCTCGCGGACTGGGCCGCACAGCGGCTGGATGCGCTGACCACCGCAGAGCAGCCCTTCGCCCTCTTCGTCTCCTTCGACGACCCGCACACGATCTGCGAGTACGCCCGCGGCCAGCCGATGCCCTACGGCGACGTCGAACCGGCGCCCATCGCGGAGACGCCCCCGCTGCCGCTGAACCACGGCCCGCTGCCCTACGAGCCCGAGGCGCTCGCGCACGAGCGGGCGGTGGCACCGAACGTCCACGGCACCGGCACCTGGGGACCGGACGAGTGGCGGCAGTACCGCTGGACGTATGCGCGCCTGGTGGAACGGGTGGACCACCAGATCGGGACCGTGCTCGCCGCGCTGGAGCGCTCCGGAGCGGCGGAGGACACCCTGGTGGTCTTCACCTCCGACCACGGCGACGGGGACGGCGCACACCAGTGGTCCCAGAAGAGCGCGCTGTACGAGGAGTGCATCCGGGTGCCGCTGCTGCTGCGGGCCCCGGGCAGGCCGTCCGGCCGCACCGTCTCCGCGCCGGTCACCACCGCCGCGCTGGTCCCGACCCTGTGCGCCGAGCTCGGCATCGCCCCGCCGCCGGGCATCCAGCCCGGAAACCTGCTCGAGGACGCTCCGGCCGAGGACGTGGTCGTCGAGACCCGGATCGACCATCCCGCTTCGACGACGGTGGGCCGCTCCCTGCTCCACGGGGAGTGGAAGTACACCGTTTACTCGTGGGGACGGAATCGGGAGCAGCTGCACCATCTGGGCGAGGACCCGCTGGAGATGCGGAACCTGGCGGTGGAGAGCCGGCACGGCGCCGTCCTCGCCTTCCTGCGCCGACGGCTGCTCGAGCACTGTCTGCACGAGGGCGACCCCTTCGCCCGACGAATCCCGCTGCCGCCGGACCTGCCCGCGGAGATCCGCGAGCAGGTCTTCACCCCGCCCTACTGAGGTCCCTCCACGCGGCGAGCGCACGTCCCGGCCGAGCAGGCGGGCCTCCATGAGCGATGGGACGCATCATCCCACGGGCACCGTCTGCCCGGTGCCATCGACATCCGCCTCCCAACCACTCAGCACGCGTGTCTGGTGCCGGGAGAACCACTCCTCCAGCGAGTGCTCGAGCTCGCGACGCAGGGCGGAATAATCCCGGTCCTCGGAGAGATCGCACTCCTCCCCGGGATCCCCGCGCAGGTCGTAGAGCTCCGTGGGGCCGTCCCGGCGCACCACGAGCTTCCACCGCTCGGTACGGAGCATCCGGTTGGCGCCGTACTCGTCGTGGATCACGATGGGCGCGCCCGTCCCCTCCGGGGCGCCGGCCTCCGTCGACGTCCCCTCGGCCACCCCGCGCAGGCGGGTCGCCAGCGAGCGCCCTGCCCGCAGGGGATCTTCGAGGGGCGTCGCTCCGGTGAGCTCGGCGACCGTCTCGAAGAGATCGACGGCGGAGGCAGGTTGCGCATCGACGGTGCCCGCCGGGATCCTGTCGGGCCAGCGCGCGATGAACGGGACGGTGATCGACGACTCCCAGAAGTTCAACGGGAAGGTCCCGTTCCCCTTCCCCCAGATGCCGTGGTGGCCGCAGGAGAACCCGTTGTCGGAGGTGAAGACGACGATCGTGTCCTCGAGCAGGCCGCGGCCGTCGAGATCATCGAGGAGGGCGGCGATGCTCCGGTCCACCCCGCTGATCGCGGCGCAGTATCCGGCGAGCGCGCCGTGACGGTCGGCCACTGCTCGGGGGAAGTTCTGCGGGAGGAACCAGGGATGCGCGTCGGGCTCCGGCACGGAGGGGAAGTCGGTGTCCGCGTAGAGGGCGAGCAGGTCCTCCGGATGGTTACCGTCGAACCAGGGGTCATGAGGCGCTGTCCAGTTGACCTGGAGGAAGAACGGGGCCGCCGGTTCCTCCTCGGTGAGGTAGCGCAGTGCGTCCAGGCTCTGTCGCGTGATCGCGTCGGTGAGGTATTCGGGCTCGGTCGTGGGCTCGGCGGTGACTACCGGCCGGCCGCTGGTGTGGTCGTACTGCCAGATGGGGGCGTCCCGGTACGGGCCGCCACCGAGCTGATGGGCCCACCAGTAGTCGAAGCCCGGAGCCGCGCGGTTCGAGGAGCCCAGGTGCCATTTGCCGACCATCCCGCAGCGGTAGCCCCCGCGGGAGAGCATCGCGGCGAGGGAATCGGCGCCGGTGGCCCGGCCCAGGAAGTCCGGGGTGAACGGCGGCTCGGGGGCCCCGGCGCGGGCGAGCGCCTCCGGGCGGATCCAGTCGTGCACGCCGTGCGCCGACGGCATCCGCCCGGTGGTGAGACTCGCACGGGCCGGGGAGCAGACCGGGGAGGCGCAGAAGAAGTGCTCGAAAGTCATGCCCTCGCGCTGGAGCCGATCGAGGGTGGGGGCGCGCAGCTCTGGCATCTGCGATCCCACTGCCCATGCCCCCTGGTCATCCGTGACCAGCAGCAGGATGTTCGGCGGCGTCTCGCCGCGGGATGAGTCAGCCGTTGCCATCGCGACCTCCTGGAACTCGAAGCGACCTGCACCCCACCCTACTGGAAATCGCTTGCCAACGCAGAGCGCGACCCTGTGTGCCAGAAGACTCGGAACACAGCCGGCGCCATCTCCTCCACCTTCGGTCCGAGCGCACCGGATACACTGGGGGCAATCGCTTTCCATTCGCTCGCTCCGGCATCGTGCCACCTCACAGGAGGACCCGCCCGTGATCCGTCCCGGACTCTGCTCCGTCACCTTCCGCGATCTGGCCGTCGAGACCGTCGTGAACCAGGCGGCGGCCGCCGGCCTGGAGTGCATCGAGTGGGCCGGCGACGCCCACGTCCCACCGGGCGATGTCGCCGCCGCCGAGCAGGCCCGCGCGCTCACCGAGCAGGCCGGGCTCGCGGTCGCCTCCTACGGCTCCTACCTGCGGTTCGTCGGCTCCGACGAGGAGGTCCGCACCGAGGGTGGGGCGGTGCTCGCCGCCGCCCGGGCGCTCGGCGCCCCGCGGGTGCGGGTGTGGGCCTTCCGCACCGGCTCGGCCGAGGCCTCCGCCGCGCAGCGCTCCACGCTCGTGCACCGGATCCGGGAGTTCGCCGATCACGCCGCCGCGGACGGCATCGACGTCGGCCTCGAGTTCCACGGCCGCACCCTCACCGACGAGATCGACTCGACCCTGCGCCTGCTGGCGGAGATCGACCACCCGCGCGTGTTCTCCTACTGGCAGCCCCACCAGGGCATGCCCGCCGACCAGGCGCTGGAGACCCTGCGCCGGGTGCTGCCGGACACGTCGACCATCCACGTCTTCTCCTGGTGGCCGCGACATGAGCGGCTCGCCCTGGCCGAGCGCTCGGAGCTGTGGGAGCGAGCCTTCGCGCTGCTCGCCGCCGAGGGCTCGGACCGCGACGCGCTGCTGGAGTTCGTCCCCGAGGACGACCCGGCGCTGCTGCGCCGCGAGGCGGACACCCTGCGGGCCCTGATCACCGCCGGCGAGCAGGGCCGCCGGTGACAGCAGTGGCGGCGACGCTCACCCCGCACGGCGTCGGCTCCCGGAGCCATGTGATGCGCAGGATGAGCGAGGAGCCTCGCCCTCCCGTGGACGGGAGCGTGCGGCAGGTCTCCGCCTGACCGACCCCCGGCAGATGCCCGCCTCGTTATGCTGTCAAGGATCAGGACAGCGTTTCCCCATCGCCCTGACCCCTCTGCTCATCCCGAGCCTCCCACGACGAAGGAGCCCCGATGCCCGCCGTGCGCCTCAGTGACGTCGCCCAGGACGCCGGGGTCTCCCTGGCCACCGCGTCCCGTGTGCTCAACGGCTCCTCCCGCATCCCCGGCAGAGCGGTCGCCGAGAAGGTCGAGGCCTCGGCCGCGAAGCTCGGGTACGTCCCCAACGCCCAGGCGCAGGCGCTCGCCCGTTCCCGGTCGGGCCTGATCGGCCTGGTCGTGCACGACATCGCCGACCCCTACTTCGCGACCATCGCCCGCGAGGTCCAGCAGCAGGTGTTCGCCTCCCAGTCCCAGGTGCTGCTCACCCAGACCGATCGCGAGATCGACACCGAGATCCGCGCCCTGCGCTCGCTGATCGCCCAGCAGGTCGACGCCCTGGTGCTGGTGGGCTCGCATCGCTACGGCAACGAGTCCGATGCGTCGATCAGCACGCTGCTGGAAGGCTTCGACCGCAACGGAGGCGCCGTGGTGGGCATGGGCCAGGCCGTGGGCGTGGGCCGCACGATCGTGCCGGACAACGCGGCGGCCGCACATGAGCTCGCCACCGCCCTGATCGTGGAGGGCCACCGCCGCTTCGCGGTGGTCAAGGGCATCGCCGGGATCCCCTCGGCCGCCGACCGCACCGGCGGCTTCATCGCGGCACTCACCGAGGCCGGCATCGAGCCTGAGCTCGACGTCGAGGCGGATCTGACCCGCGAGGGCGGCTACCGGCTAGCCGAGCGGATCCAGAGCCATCTCGAGACCGCCCCGACCGGCGAGGACCTGCCGCTGTGCGTGTTCGCCCCCGCGGACGTGATGGCGCTCGGCGCGCTCGGAGAGCTGCGCCGTCGCGAGATCGACGTGCCCGGCCAAGTCTCCGTGGCCGGTTTCGGCGGCGTGCCCGAGGGCGAGGACTCCCACCCCACGCTGACCACGATCGCGCTGCCGCTGCACGAGATGGCGCGTCAGGCCGTCCAGTGGGTGCTCGAGCATCCCTCGGCCGACGCCCCCGATGACGACTCCGCCGCCGAAACGCCCGCTGCCGCCCCGGCGGACGTGCACGTGCGCGGCGACGTGCTGCTGCGCGGGTCCACGACGCTGGGCAGCGCCGACTGAGGCACGACCCCGGGGACGGAAGTCAACCTCAAGGTGTGGTGCGACAACAACGGCTTCTACTGCGGCATCGCATTCTCATTGGTCCCATACGTGGGCAAGCATCTCAAGAAGTTGCTGATCTAAGTGGCTCGTGAAATTCGAGAGCTAGCGGGCTACCTCGCACTCTCACTGCTCCTTGTCGGGCCCGCCGAACTCGCCGTTGCGAAACTCGATGTCCCACGCCTGTGGGCACTGATCGTGACCTTCACGCTTGGGTACGCGATAGTCGCAGTCATGAAGTGGCGCTTACACGCTGAAAAGGCCTCTCCTGCGGACGCTGCTCGGCCGGAATCCCCGAGCACGAACGATGCGAGCTCAGAGGCGGGTGCACACGACGCCCGACCCTGATGACATACCGCGCCGTCGTTGGCGCCGTTCCCGCGCACCGTCGAGCGCTCGGGACAGTGAGGCGGGCAGCGACCTGTCGGCTGGCAGGCCCCACAGTTCGCAGGGGTGATGCGCTCCGAATGCGACCTCCTTCAGGCGTGCGGCAGCACGAGCTGCTCGAACCGTTCGGCGATGATCGTCGCGGCCTCGTCGGCCGGGGTGGCCCAGACGTCCTCGTTGAAGATCTCGACCTCGATGTCCCCGGTGTAGCCGGCCGCCGTGATCATGCGGGTGATCGAGGGGAAGTCGATGTAGCCGTCACCCATGTAGCCGCGGGAGTGCAGGGCCTCCGCCGCGAGCGGCAGGTTCCAGTCGCACACCTGGTAGCTGAACAGGCGATCGGAGGCGGCGGCGCGCTGGATGGCGCGCTCGAGGTACGGGTCCCACCACACGTGATAGGTGTCCACCACCACGCCCGCGGCGGGGCTGCCGGAGGCCTCGGCGATGTCGAGGGCCTGGTCGAGGGTGGAGACCACGGCCCGGTCCGCGGCGAACATCGGGTGCAGCGGTTCGATCGAGAGCGTCACCCCCCGCTCCTCGGCGTAGGGGGCGAGGGTCGCGACGGCCTCGGCGACCCGGGCCCGGGCGCCGATGAGGTCCTTGTCCGCCGGGTCCACCCCGCCGACGACGAGCACCAGGGTGGGTGCGCCGAGCGCGGCGGTCTCGTCGATCGCTCGGCGGTTGTCCGCGAGGGCGGCGGTCCGGTCCGCCTCGGCGGAGGCGGTGAGGAAGCCACCGCGGCAGAGACTGCTCACCCGCAGACCGGCGTCGTCGACCCGGCGGCGCAGAGCGTCCAGGCCCACCTCGGCGACATCCTGGCGCCACAGGCCCACGGCGTCGATCCCGCGGGCGGCGGTGGCCTCGAGGAACTCCTGCAAGGGCGTGGTGCGGAAGGTCCAGCGGTTCAGGGACAGGCGAGGTGTGGTCATCGGTTCTCTCCTTCGTCGATCTCGTAGCCGGCCAGGCGGAGCATCGAGTGCCAGCGCTCGGCGGCGAGCGCCGGCCGCTCGAGGTTGCCGGTGGTGGCGGCGAGCTCGATGGTGCGCGAGAGGTGCGGGAGGCTGCGGGCGGAGTGCATGCCGCCCACCATCGTGAAGGCCCGCTGGTGGCCGTTCAGCCAGGCCAGGAAGGCGACTCCGGTCTTGTAATGGAAGGTGGGAGCGGAGAACACGTGCCGGCCCAGCTCCTCGGAGGCGTCGAGGATGCGGCGCGCCTCGTCGGGATCCCCGCCGTCCAGCGCCTGCACCGCAGCGGACGCGGCGGGGGCGGTGGCGGCGAAGGCGCCGAGCAGGGCATCGGAGTATTCCCCGAGCACCTGCTCGCCGCCGGCCTCGGTGGTGGCGGTGCCGTCGCCCACGATGAGGTGGGAGAAGTGGAAGTCGTCGCCGGTGAGCATCCGCACCCCGGCCGGGAGCCTCTCGCGCACGGCGATCTCGGCGGCATCGTCCAGCAGGCTCATCTTCACGCCGCGGATCCGCGCGGGGTCCGCCTCGATGATGCGCAGCAGGGTCCGTGCACCCTCGGCGGTGTCGTCGGAGCCGAAGTAGCCCTCCAGCTGCGGGTCGAAGGCGGTGCCCAGCCAGTGCAGCACGACGGGCTTACTCGCGGCCTCGAGCACGCGACGGTAGACGTCCTCGTACTCACCGGGCGTGGTCGCCACGCGGGCCAGGTGACGGCTGGCCATCAGCACGGCACCCGCGCCGGTGGCCTCCGTGGCGCGGAGCTGCTCGATGTAGGCCTCGACGATCTCGTCGAGGCTCAGCTCGTGCTCGCTGCGCTGATCGGTGCTGACCCCGGCGACCACCAGATCGCTCACGGCCGCCCCTGCCGGGAACACGGCGGCGATCTGCGGATCGGCGAGCGCCTCACGGGCCGCGTCGGCCGAGCGCGTGATCAGCTCCCGGGTCGCGGCCGGGTCCAGGCCCATGTTGCGCTGGGCAGTGTCCATCGCGTCGGCCACCCCGAGGCCGCGGGACCACATGGTGCGGCGGAAGGCGAGGGTGGCGCCCCAGTCGATGTCCGCGGGGGCGCCGGGGGTGTTGTCCCCGTGCACCTGCGGGATCACATGCACGGCGGCGTAGATGACGCGCGAGCGCAGCGGCGCGGTGGGCGGCGCGAAGGCGGCCGATTCGTCCAGTGGGATCCGGCGCAGCCCGCCGTCCTCGTCGAGCAGGGTCAGAGACAGGGCGTCCGCCATGCTCACACCTCCGTCAGCGGACCGAGGTCGATGCGGCGGCCTTCGGCGGAGCTGGTCAGGCCTGCCTCGGCCAAGCGCACGCCGCGCGCCCCAGAGAGGAAGTCGAAGGGGTACTCCCTGCCGTCGATGTAGTGGCGCAGGAAGTCCTCCCACTGCACCTTGAACCCGTTGTCGAAGCCGTCGGGCCCGGCGTTGTCGGGCACCTCGATCCAGTCGTCGAAGTAGTCGTGCGAGTCCTTGACGTCGGGGTTCCACACCGGCTTCGGGGTGGCCTCGCGCGGCTGGATGCGGGCGCCGTGCAGGCCGACGACGGCGGAGCCGTGGGTGCCGTCGACCTGGAACTCGACCAGCTCGTCGCGGTGCACGCGCACGTCCCAGCTGGAGTTCATCTGCACCACGGCGCCGCCCTCGAGACGGAAGACGCCGTAGGCGGAGTCGTCGGCGGTGGCGGTGTACTGCTCGCCCTTCTCGTCCCAGCGCGTCCCGATGTGGGTGGCGGTCTGCGCGTAGACGTCCTCGATACGGCCGAACAGCTCCTCGATGACGTAGTTCCAGTGCGGGAACATGTCCGCCACGATGCCGCCGCCGTCCTCGGAGCGGTAGTTCCAGGAGGGGCGCTGGGCGCTCTGCCAGTCGCCCTCGTAGACCCAGTAGCCGAACTCGCCGCGCACGGAGAGGATCTCGCCGAAGAAGCCGGCGTCGATCAGGCGGCGCAGCTTGAGCAGGCCGGGCAGGTAGAGCTTGTCATGCACGACACCATTGACCACGCCCGCCGCATTCGCGAGCTTCGCGAGCTCGAGGGCGTCCTCGAAGGACTCCGCGGTGGGCTTCTCGGTGTAGATCGCCTTGCCGGCGGCGATGGCCTTCTTGAGGTTCGCGACGCGCAGGTTCGTCACCAGCGCGTCGAAGTAGACCTCGTAGTCGGGGTTCGCGAGCGCCTCGTCGACGTCGGTGGTCCACTTCGTCAGGCCGTGCTTCTCGGCCACCCCGCGCAGCTTCTCCTCGTTGCGGCCCACCAGCAGCAGGTCCGGCAGCAGGCGGTCGCCGTCGGCGAGCTCCACCCCGCCCTGCTCCTGGATCGCGAGCAGGGACCGCACCAGGTGCTGGCGGTAGCCCATGCGCCCGGTGGCGCCGTTGACGATGATCCCGATCCTGCGTGTGGCCATGGGGCACTCACTTCCGTGTTGAGGGTCGACCGTCGCTCCGCTGCAGACGGTAACCGCTTTCCGTTCGGGCCAGTCAAGCACATCCCTCCGGCGCGGGCAAGCGCTTGTCGGGCATGATGGGGAACTCGTGGGCTCCTGACCGCCCGCGGGACGACAACACCGGGCAAGCAGTGGCCTCCCTCACAGCGGACACCATAAGAAGGAGTCCACGGCCGCTGCTGCGGATGATGCGTCGAGGACGATGCGACGGGGACCCCGCCCGATCCTCGCTCGACGCCAGATGAAAGGGCCCCACGCATGTCCACCTCCGCACTCCGCCGCTGCGGCGCCGCCGAGCGCTGGCTCGAGGCCCTGCCGCTGGGCAACGGCCGGCTCGGCGCGATGGTCTGGGGCGACCCCCGTCGCGCCCGCTTCTCGCTCAACGAGTCGACCCTGTGGTCCGGAGGGCCCGGGACCGATGCCCCGCATCGCACCCCCCGCAGCGAGGCCGCGGCCGCGATGACCCGCTCCCGCGCCCTGTTCGAGGGCGGCGCGGTGCCCGAGGCGCAGGCCGAGATCGAGCGGCTGGGCGCCTCCTGGTCCCAGGCCTATCTGCCCGTCGGCGACCTCACCGTGGACCTCGAGGACCCCGGACGGGACGACTCGCCCGTCGGCCGCCACCCCGCGGAGCGGGTCCTGGACCTCTCCCTCGACGAGCATCGGGTGCTGACCGCGGGCGGCGAGCACCTCAGCTTCGTGAGCAGGGCCGACGAGGTCCTCGTCCACGCCCTCCCCTGCACCGACGGGGACCGCGCCGTGCTCGAGCTGGACTCCCCGCTGCTCGAGGAGCGGCGCGAGTCCGGCCCCGACGGCCTCACGGTGCTGCTGCGCGCCCCCTCCGACATCCCGGCCGGCCAGTTCCGCGGGGAGGAGGAGATCGCCTGGGATCCGGCGGCGGCGAGTCGCGCCGCGGTGGTGATCCGCAGCCGCCGGGAGGGCGGCCGGCTGCTGGTGGTCTGCGCGGTGGTGACCACCTGGCAGGGGCTCGGCCGGGCCCCCGACCGCGGCGCCCAGGAGGCGCTGGACGAGGCGACTGCGCAGGCCGAGGCCGCGCTCGCCCGGGGCGAGGAGGAGCTGCACCGTCGCCACCGCGCTCGCCGCCGGCCGGGCGCCGACGAGGTCGCACTGCAGCTGACGGGCTCCGTGGAGGCCGAGCTGCTCACCACCTCCTTCGACTACGGCCGCTACCTGCTCGGCTCCGCCTCCCGCCCGGGGCTGCCCCCGGCGAACCTGCAGGGCCTGTGGAACGCGCGCCTGGAGGCGCCCTGGTCCTCGAACTTCACGCTCAACATCAACCTGGAGATGAACCACTGGGCCGCCGGGATCGCTCAGGTCCCCGACGCCGCCGCAGCGCTCGAGCAGTACGTGGCGATGCTGCGCACCGCGGGCCGGGAGACCGCGCACCGGCTGTACGGGGCCGACGGCTGGACCGTCCACCACAACTCCGATCCGTGGGGCTACACCGATCCGGTGCGCGGGGAACCCTCGTGGTCCACCTGGCCGATGGGCGGGCTCTGGCTCGAACAGCTGCTGGACACCCTGGCCGCCTGCGACGGGCGCGAGGCGCTCGAGACCGCCCGGGAACGCTTCCCCGCCCTGCGCGAGGCCGTCGCCTTCGCGCTCTGCCTGCTGCACGAGAGCGCCGATGGGCACCTGGTCACCTTCCCCTCCACCTCGCCGGAGAACCTGTGGCGCGCGGCCGATGGCGCCGCGGTGAGCCTCAGCGAGGGCACCGGCATGGACCGCTGGCTGCTGCGGGAGACCGCGCAGCATCTGGTGGACGCCGCCGTACTGCTGGGCCACGACCACGACCCCGTCGTCCAGCGCGCCGCCTCGACCCTCGACCTGGTGCAGGCCCCGCAGATCGGGACCGACGGGCGGGTGCTGGAGTGGCATCGCGACGGCCTGGCGGAGGTCGAGCCGGAGCACCGGCACGTCTCCCATCTGGGATTCCTCTACCCCGGCGCCGCGCCGGCGACCCCCGCCCAGGAGCAGGCCGCGACCCGCAGCCTCGAGGCGCGCGGGGATGAGGCCACCGGCTGGTCGCTGGTGTGGAAGGCCTGCCTCTGGGCACGGCTGCGCCGCGCGGACCGGGTCCAGTCCCTGCTCGAGCTCTACCTGCGCCCGGCCGAGACCGCCGACGGCAGCGAGCGCAGCGGCCTGTACCCGAACCTGTTCTCCGCCCATCCGCCGTTCCAGATCGACGGCAACCTCGGGATCGTGGCGGCGCTCGCGGAGTGCCTGGTCCAGAGCCATCGTGGAGAGATCGAGCTGCTGCCCGCGCTGCCG
>JAKDUN010000417.1 GCA_030457675.1 Brachybacterium sp.
CATGGCAACCATCTTCCTGTATGAGATCGCCGGCACGGCGATGCTGACCCTGCTCGGCGGCGGCGTCGTCGCCAACGTGATCCTCGGCAAGACCAAGGGCAACGGCGGCGGCTGGCTGCTGATCAACTTCGGCTGGGGCCTCGCGGTCTTCGCCGGCGTGTGGACGGCCTACAAGACCGGCGCCCACATCAACCCGGCGGTCACCGTCGGCCTGCTGGCCAACGGTGCCTCGGAGTACGCCCCGGGCATCGCCGTCACCTTCGGCCACACCATCGCCTACTTCGCCGCCCAGATGATCGGCGCCTTCCTCGGCGCCGTGCTCGCCTGGTTGGCGTACAAGAACCACTACGACCAGGAGAAGGATGCCGGCACCATCCTCGGCACCTTCTCCACCGGGCCCGAGATCCGCCACCGCGGCTGGAACCTGGTCACCGAGATCATCGGGACCTTCGTGCTGGTGTTCATCATCGTCATGTTCGGCAACACTCCGCACGGCCTCGGCCCGCTCGCGGTCGCCCTGCTGGTGGTCTCGATCGGTGCCTCCCTCGGCGGGCCCACGGGCTACGCCATCAACCCCGCACGTGACCTCGGCCCCCGCCTGGCGCACGCCGTCCTGCCGATCCCGCACAAGGGCGGCAGCGACTGGGGGTACTCCTGGGTCCCGATCGTCGGCCCGCTGATCGGCGGTGCCCTCGGCGGCCTCGTCGCCACGGCGTTCTGAGACCATCGGCACCACAGGTACGTACCTCCGCCCCCCGCTCATCACCACGAAGGAGTTCCGATGAACGACCAGCAGCAGTACATCCTCTCGATCGACCAGGGCACCACCTCCAGCCGCGCGATCGTCTTCGATCACGGCGGACAGATCGTCTCCACCGGTCAGAAGGAGCACGAGCAGATCCTCCCGAAGTCGGGATGGGTCGAGCACGACGCCCTGGAGATCTGGCGCAACACCCGCTCGGTGGTCGGAGAGGCCCTCACCGGCGCGGACATCAATCGCCACCAGCTCGCCGCCGTCGGCATCACCAACCAGCGCGAGACCACGGTGGTGTGGGACAAGAACACCGGCGAGCCGGTCTGCAACGCGATCGTCTGGCAGGACACCCGCACCCAGAAGATCTGCAACGAGCTCGCGGGCGAGGAGGGCGCGGACAAGTACAAGGAGCGGGTGGGTCTGCCGCTGGCGACCTACTTCTCCGGCCCTAAAATCAAGTGGATCCTCGACAACGTCGACGGCGTGCGCGAGCGTGCGGAAGCCGGAGACCTGCTGTTCGGCAACACCGACTCCTGGCTGGTGTGGAATCTGACCGGCGGTGTCAACGGCGGCATCCACGTCACCGACGTCACCAACGCCTCGCGCACGATGCTCATGAACATCGACACCCTCGACTGGAACGAGGACATCGCGAAGGACATGACCGTCCCGCTGTCGATGCTGCCCCAGATCCGCTCCTCCTCCGAGGTGTACGGCACGGGCCGCAAGAACGACCTGCTCATCGACACCCCGATCGCCGGCATCCTCGGCGACCAGCAGGCCGCGACCTTCGGCCAGGCCTGCTTCGAGATCGGCATGGGCAAGAACACCTACGGCACCGGCAACTTCATGCTGGTCAACACCGGTGAGGACCTGGTGCGCAGCGAGAACGGCCTGCTCACCACGGTGGCCTACAAGATCGGCGACAACAAGGCGATCTACGCCCTCGAGGGCTCCGTCGCGGTGACCGGCTCGCTGGTGCAGTGGGTGCGGGACAACCTCGGGCTCATCAAGGATGCCCCCGAGATCGAGACCCTCGCCAAGCAGGTCGACGACAACGGCGGACTGTTCGTGGTCCCGGCCTTCTCGGGCCTGTTCGCTCCGCACTGGCGCTCCGACGCCCGCGGCGCGATGGTCGGCATGACCCGCTTCCACAACAAGTCGCACATCGCCCGTGCGGTGCTGGAGGCCACGGCCTTCCAGTCCCGTGAGGTGCTGGATGCGGCGATCGCCGATGCGGAGTCCGACGGCGTGAAGCTCACCGAGCTCAAGGTCGACGGCGGCATGGTCATGAACGAGACCCTCATGCAGTTCCAGGCCGACATCCTCGGCGTGCCCGTCGTGCGCCCCAAGGTCATCGAGACCACCGCGCTCGGGGCCGCCTACGCGGCCGGCATCGCCGTGGGCTTCTGGGACGGCGAGCAGGACGTCATCGACAACTGGGCCGAGGACAAGCGCTGGGAGCCCGCGATGGACGAGGAGACCCGCGACCGCTACATGCGCCTGTGGCGCAAGGCCGTCGAGCGCACGCTCGACTGGGTCGACGACGACACCGAGGCGCTGTACAGCTGATCGACGAGCAGCGTCGGCGGATCGTCTGAGATCGCCGGTCACCGCCCCGTTATGTGCGGGGGGGGACCAGAATGGGGGGGGCCGGGCCCAGAAAAGGGGGGGGGCCCGGGCGTTGGGGGCTGGGGGGGGCACGTTTGGGG
>JAKDUN010000062.1 GCA_030457675.1 Brachybacterium sp.
AACCCGGTAGCAGTGGGCGGGGGGGGGGGGGGGCGCCGGGGGGCGCGGGGCGCGCGGCCGCGAGGCGGCGGGCGGGTGCGGGCTGCGGGGGGGGGGGGATGGCGCGGGGGGCTCGGGGGGGCTGGGGGGGGCGGGGGGGGTCTGCGGCTCCGCCGGCGCCGGGCCGGCGGCGGCCGGCGCGGCTCCCGGCTGGGCGGTCTCGGGGGGGGCGGGATCCGTCTGTGCAGAGTCCTCGCGGGCGGTGCCGGGCTCCGCAGCGGCCTCGGCCGGAGCAGGCGTGTCGGGCTGCTCGGGGGCGACGGAGTCATGGGCAGGGGAAACGTCGGTCATGGTGTCCTTCGACAGTCAGGGGGTGAACAAGCCCTAACGTGTCGCAGGGCGTGAGTGCCCGTTCAACGGGCATGGGCGCCCATACATCTCGCGCAACGAGGATCGTGCGGTGACACGATGCGGCTCGGGCGATCTCGGGCGAAAACAGACCTGCTGTCTCGCAGGTCGGACCATGGACGAGTCTACGGGCGGGAAGGCCCGAGCAACAGTGCCGCGGTGGCGACATCGCTCACCCCGGACAGCCTCACCCTGCACGGCAAGGGATCACTCACACTGCGCGGTAAGGTGGGCCATCCACGCCTCCGCGCGTGCCGGCCGCCGAGCGCTCTCGCGCTCGAGCGGGCCATGACCTGTCGAACCCATCAGAAGGACACCTCGTGCTGCGCACCCATACCGCTGGTGAGCTCCGCCAGGAGCACATCGGACAGACCGTCACCCTCACCGGCTGGATCGGCAGCCGCCGTGACCACGGCGGCGTGGCGTTCCTCGATCTGCGCGACGCGAGCGGCGTCACCCAGGTGGTGGTGCGCGAGGACGAGGCGATGCACCTGCGCAACGAATACGTGCTGAAGGTCGTCGGCACCGTCGGGCCGCGCCCCGAGGGCAACGAGAACCCGCAGCTGCCCACCGGGGACATCGAGGTCACGGCGACCGAGGTCGAGGTGCTCAGCGCCTCGGCACCGCTGCCTTTCCAGCTCGACGAGCACAGTGAGGTGGGGGAGGAGGCGCGCCTGCGCCACCGCTACCTGGACCTGCGCCGACAGGGCCCGGCCGCAGCGATGCGCCTGCGCTCCGAGGTCAACCGCGCCGCTCGCGACACGCTGCTGGACCAGGACTTCGTCGAGGTCGAGACCCCGACGCTGACCCGCTCCACCCCGGAGGGTGCCCGTGACTTCCTGGTCCCGGCGCGCCTGGCCCCCGGCTCCTGGTACGCGCTGCCGCAGTCCCCGCAGCTGTTCAAGCAGCTGCTGATGGTGGGTGGCATCGAGAAGTACTTCCAGCTCGCCCGCTGCTACCGCGACGAGGACTTCCGCGCCGACCGTCAGCCCGAGTTCACCCAGCTCGACGTCGAGATGAGCTTCGTGGACCAGGAGGACATCATCTCCCTGGCCGAGGAGATCCTCACCGCCGTGTGGGCCAAGGGCGGTCATCAGCTCACCACCCCCTTCCCGCGCCTGACCTACGCCGAGTCGATGCGGCGCTTCGGCTCCGACAAGCCCGATCTGCGCTTCGACCTCGAACTGGTCGAGATGACGGAGTACTTCCAGGACACCCCGTTCCGGGTGTTCCAGGCTCCGTTCGTGGGCGCGCTGGTCATGGCCGGGGGCGCGTCCCAGCCGCGCCGACAGCTCGACGCCTGGCAGGACTGGGCCAAGCAGCGCGGCGCGAAGGGTCTGGCCTACGTGCTTGTGCAGGAGGACGGCACCCTGACCGGACCGGTCTCCAAGAACATCTCCGAGGCCGAGAAGGCGGGTCTGCTCACGGCCACCGGGGCCTCCACCGGCGACTGCATCTTCTTCGCCGCCGGCGAGGCGAAGGCCTCCCGCGCCCTGCTCGGTGCGGCCCGCGGCGAGATCGCCGAGCATCTCGGACTGATCGATCACGAGGCGTTCGCCTTCGTGTGGGTCGTGGACGCGCCGATGTTCGAGTCCGCGGCCGATGCTCGCGCCGCGGGTGACGTGGCCGTGGGCGGTGGTGCCTGGACCGCTGTGCACCATGCCTTCACCTCGCCGAAGCCCGAGTTCATGGACACCTTCGACACCGACCCCGGTGCGGCGCTGTCCTATGCATACGACATCGTGTGCAACGGCAACGAGATCGGCGGCGGCTCGATCCGTATCCATGACCAGTCCGTGCAGCAGCGCGTGTTCCGCCTGATGGGCATCGACGAGGACGAGGCGCAGGAGAAGTTCGGCTTCCTGCTGGACGCCTTCCAGTACGGCGCCCCGCCCCACGGTGGCATCGCCTTCGGCTGGGACCGGATCGTCGCCCTGCTGGCCGGGCAGGACTCGATCCGAGAGGTCATCGCCTTCCCCAAGACCGGCAACGGCTTCGACCCGCTGACCGCCGCTCCGGCGCCGATCACCCCGCAGCAGCGCAAGGAGGCCGGGGTCGACACCAAGCCCGCCGCGCGCGGCGAGCAGGAGAAGCCGGCCTCCGCCGGTGCAGCGACGAACGAGGCATCGGGAGCCTGAACCTGCTGCTGGGCACAGAAGAACGGCCGACGCGGATCATCGCGTCGGCCGTTCTTCCGTCGGTGGTGATGCCGCACTCGGGCGGCGGGGCCGCAGAGGAGGTGCGGAGAGGGGTCAGCGCGGCGCCTGGCCGTGCTTGATCTGCGCACGGGGCAGGCGGAAGCGACGGATCTGGATCGCCCGCATGATGCCGTAGCCCACCAGGCCGCGCTGCACCTCGCCGAAGCGCTCGTCGACCAGGCGCCGGATCCGCTTGCGCAGGAACAGGCTGTCGATCACGCACACCGCGATGCCGCCCCACAGCACGACGACCATGCCGGTGGTCATCGTGGTGGTGAGCTCCGGACGGACCAGGGGGAGGAACAGCGAGAGGACCATGAACACCAGGGCGACCGGGAAGAAGAACTCCGCGATGTTCCACCGCGAATCGACCACATCGCGCACATAGCTGCGCTCGGGGCCACGGTGCTGGTGCGGCATCTTCTTCTCGTCGCCGGTCATCAGGGCCTGCTGAGATTCCTGACGCTCCCGGCTGGCCCGCTCCCGGTCTCGGCGCCGTGCCTCCTTGCGGTCATCGACCACCAGGGGCCGGCGGCGCGCCGCCTCGGCCTCCTTGCGGGTACGGGTGGGACGGCCCTTGGAACCGGGGCGCGCGGACTGCGACTCAGGCTCGGGGCTCTGCGGGGGTTCGGACTTGCGGAAGATCACCGCAGCAGTCTAGGCGACGTCGGCTGGGACCTCCCCGTGCCCGCCACGTGACATGGTTCCGGCGCACATCGAGGAGCGTGCCGCGGCGGTACCGTGATGGGCATGAGCACTTCTGATCCCGCACCCCGCACTGTTCACACCGGTGATGCCGAGGAGGTCGAGGCGCTGCGGGCTCGTCTCGAGCCGCTGCTGCCGACCGCCGTCGAGGACCTCAAGGACCTCGTGCGCATCCCGTCGATCGCCTTCGACGGCTACGACCGGGAGCCGGTGCGCCGCAGTGCCGAAGCGGTCGCCGAGCTGCTGCGCGGCGCCGGGATGGCCGAGGTGAGCATCGAGTCGGTGGAGGGCGGCAGCCCCGCCGTGATCGGCCGCACCCCTGCCGCTGAGGGCCGACCGACGGTGCTGCTGTACGCGCACCACGACGTCCAACCGACCGGGGCCGTCGAGGACTGGTCGAGCGACCCGTTCGACCCCGTCGAGCGGGACGGCCGGCTCTACGGTCGCGGCGCGGCAGACGACAAGGCCGGCGTGATGGCCCACGTCACCGCGCTGCGCCTGGTCGGTGAGGAGCTCGCCGCCGACGGCATCGGGGTGACCGTCTTCGTCGAGGGCGAGGAGGAGGCCGGCTCACCGACCTTCCGCCCCTTCATCGAGACCTACCGGGACCGGCTCGAGGCCGATCTCATCATCGTCGCGGATTCCGCGAACTGGGCGGTGGGGACCCCCGCCCTGACCACCAGCCTGCGCGGCGTGGTGGACCTGGTGGTCGAGGTGCGAGCGCTGGACCATGCTGTCCACTCCGGGCTCTTCGGCGGGCCGGTGCTCGATGCGCTGACCCAGCTGTCCCGGCTGTTGGCCACCCTGCATGACGAGAACGGCGAGGTGGCCGTCGAGGGACTGGTCCGTGCCGAGGACCCGACCGTGGAGATGGAGGAGGCCGACTTCCGGCGCGACGCCGGGGTGATCGAGGGCGCCGATCTCTCGGGCAGCGGCTCGCTGGCCGCTCGTCTCTGGACCCGGCCGGCGCTGTCCGTGATCGGTATCGACGCGCCGAGCGTGCGCGACGCCTCCAACACTCTGGTGCCCGTCTCCCGGGCCAAGGTGTCCCTGCGGATCCCGCCGGGCGAGGACCCCGCCTCGGCGATGGACGCCCTGGTCGCACACCTGGAGCGCCACGCCCCAGCCACCGCACAGCTCACGATCCGCCGTGGGGAGGAGGGCAAGCCGTACCGCGCCCGCCAGGCGGCGCCGGCGATGGACCTCGCCCGGGAATCCTTCGCACGTGCCTGGGGCGTCCCCGCGGTGGACACCGGACTGGGCGGCTCCATCCCGTTCATCGCAGACCTGCTCGAGGTGTTCCCGCAGGCAGAGGTGCTCGTCACCGGGGTCGAGGATCCGGAGTCCCGGGCCCACGGCATCGACGAATCGCTCCACCTGGGGGAGTTCGCGAAGGTCTGCCTGGCTGAAGCGCTGCTGCTGCGTGGCGCCGGCGCCCTCGACAGGGGCCGGGCGTGAACCACTCCTCCCAGCGCCCCGGACCCTCGCAGAGGGCCGGGAGCGGCGGCGGGAACACCCCGGTGTCGCCGCTGTTGGTCCCGATGCTGTTCGGCGGCCTGGTGATCGGTTTCCTCGCCGGGTACTTCTTCGTGTGGTGGGGGCTGATCGCGGTAGCGGCAGTGCTGGTGATCGCGACTTCGATGGTGCTGACGGGACGCAGCCGCGACGGCGCAACGGGGGCTGTGGCCGGTGTGCTGCTCGGTTACGTCGGGATCCTCCTGGTGGCTCTCTTCCGCGGCGTGCTGTGAGGCGCGCGCAGAAGCACGGAGGCGGAGGCGGGCGGCTCGCCAAGGCCCCCCGCCCCCCGTTCCGGCTCGGCGAGGCGTATCCTGGCCGGACACGAGTTTCGAGGAGGACCTCATGACCACGCCCACCACTGAGCGCCCCGCCACCGCGCATGGCGTCAACCTCACGCCCGGCGCCGCGGAGAAGGTGACCACCCTGCTGGAGCAGGAGGGTCGCGATGACCTTCGCCTGCGTATCGCGGTGCAGCCCGGCGGCTGCTCCGGCCTGATCTACCAGCTCTACTTCGACGAGCGCACGATGGACAACGACCTGGTCGCAGACTTCGACGGGGTCGAGGTCGTCGTCGACAAGATGAGCAGCCCCTATCTCACCGGTGCGGTGATCGACTTCGCCGACACCATCGAGAAGCAGGGCTTCACCATCGACAATCCCAATGCGGGCAGCTCCTGCGCCTGCGGCGACTCCTTCGGCTGAGCCGCCTCGACCGGGACGCGCCTCCGCGGTGCCGCCGCCCCCGGTCTGGGAACCAGGGTCCGACCCGGTGACGATCACGTCACCAGGTCGGGCCCTTTTTCGTGTGAGACCGGCGACCTCGAGGTCACGGACCGATCACGGAGAGCGGGGCGGCACGGATCGCGGCGAGTCGAGGTGGCCTCAGCACGTCGGGGAAGCCGTATGATGTCGTTGTGCCGTCAAAGGGCGGGCCCTGTGCCCACCGCGGTCCTTCCCGCAGGGGAGGGCACGGCACTGTGGGCATGTCCCGTCCACATCAGTACCAGCTCCCTGTCGCGGAGCCGGCCGAGCCAGAGCGCCCGGTCCGGTCACGAGGTGGGGAGACGACGAGCGGAAGGTCATTCCCTGTGATCCCCCAGGTCCCCCAGCGCGCGCGCCGCGGACGCCGCGCAGCGGCAGCAGGTCTTGCCCTGGCCACATTGGTCCTCGCCGGATGCACCCAGGCGCAGCAGCGCGGGTACTTGCCCGGCCCGGCCGATGGTCAGGAGGTCACCGATCGGACCGAGCGGATCGCCAACATCTGGGTCGGCTCGTGGGCCGTCCTGGTCGCTGTGGGCCTCGTCATCTGGGCCCTGACGATCTGGTGCGCGATCGCCTACCGCCGCCGCAAGCACGACACCGGCTTCCCGGTCCAGCTGCGCTACCACGTGCCCCTCGAGCTGATGTTCACGCTCGTGCCCGTGGTGATGGTGCTGACCCTGTTCTACTTCACCCAGCGCGATACCCGTGAAGTCGAGATGCACGTCGCCGAGCCGGACTACACCGTCAACGTGGTGGGCAAGCAGTGGAGCTGGGACATCAACTACGTCGACGACGACGTCCATGAGCCCGCCGGTGTGCAGTCCTTCGCCACCGGTGAGCCCGGCGCTGCGGAGTCGCTGCCCACGCTCTATCTGCCCGTCGACCAGACCGTCGAGTTCCGCCTCGACTCCCGTGACGTCATCCATTCTTTCTGGGTCGTGGACTTCCTGTACAAGAAGGACATGGTGCCGGGGCACACCAACACCTTCCAGGTGACTCCGACCCGCGAGGGCGTCTACGCCGGCAAGTGCGCGGAGCTGTGCGGGGAGTACCACTCCGACATGCTGTTCAACGTGGTCGTCGTCTCCCAGGAGGAGTTCGACGCGCACATGGAGGAGCTGCGCACCCAGGGCAATGAGGGCCAGCTCGGCGTCGACCTCAATCGCAACGACCAGGAGTGGAGCACGCGCGAGAAGCAGGACGACGCCGGTCCTCGCTACTCCGAGGAGAAGGCGACTGCCGGGACCGAGGGAGAGAACGAGTGAGCACCGAGACCACCGCCGCACCGAGCACATCGGCGCCGACGCGGTTCCAGGGCACGCGGCCGACGAGCCTCGGCAGGCAGTTCTTCAATCTCCTGACCACTACCGATCACAAGCTGATCGGCAAGATGTACATGGGCATGGCGTTCGCGTTCTTCGCGTTCGGCGGCCTGCTCGCACTCGGCATCCGTGCCGAGCTGTGGGATCCCGGACTGCAGGTCGTGGTCTCCAAGGACCAGTACAACCAGCTGTTCACCATGCACGGCACGATCATGCTGCTGATGTTCGGCACGCCCCTGTTCAACGGCTTCGCGAACTACCTGGTGCCGCTGCAGATCGGCGCGGTCGATATGGCCTTCCCGCGCCTGAACATGTTCGCCTTCTGGCTCACGCTGTTCGGCTCGCTGATCGTCGTCTCGGGGTTCCTGACCCCGCAGGGCGCCGCCTCCTTCGGCTGGTTCGCCTACGCGCCGCTGTCGGACACCACGTTCTCTCCCGGCCTGGGTGGTGATCTGTGGGTCTTCGGCCTGGCCCTGCAGGGCTTCGGCACGATCCTGGGCTCGGTCAACTTCATCACCACCATCCTGTGCATGCGCATGCCCGGCATGACCATGTTCCGGATGCCGATCTTCACCTGGAACTCCCTGATCACCGCAGTGCTGGTGCTGATGGCGTTCCCGCCGCTGGCCTCCGCACTGCTGGCATTGGGGGCGGATCGACGCTTCGAAGCGAACATCTTCGATCCGGCCAACGGCGGACCGGTGCTGTGGCAGCACCTGTTCTGGTTCTTCGGTCACCCCGAGGTGTACGTGCTCGCGCTGCCGTTCTTCGGCATCGCCTCGGAGATCATCCCGGTGTTCTCCCGCAAGCCGGTCTTCGGGTACAAGACCCTGGTCGGTGCGACGATCGCCATCGCCGCGCTCTCGGTGACCGTGTGGGCGCACCACATGTACACCACGGGTGCGGTGATGCTGGACTTCTTCGCCTTCATGACGATGCTCATCGCCGTGCCGACGGGCGTGAAGTTCTTCAACTGGATCGGCACCATGTGGCGAGGCTCGTTGACCTTCGAGACGCCGATGCTGTTCACCCTCGGCTTCCTCACCACCTTCATCTTCGGTGGCCTGACGGGCGTCATCCTCTCCTCCCCGGTGCTGGACTTCATCGTCTCGGACACCTACTTCGTGGTCGCCCACTTCCACTACGTGATGGCCGGCACCGTCATCTTCGAGATGTTCGCGGGCTTCTACTTCTGGTGGCCGAAGATGTTCGGCTTCAAGCTCAGCGAGGGGCTCGGCAAGCTGCACTTCTGGCTGATGACCATCGGCTTCCACATGACGTTCCTGATCCAGCACTGGCTGGGCGTCGCCGGTGCGCCGCGTCGTTACGTCAACTATCTGGCAGAGGACGGCTTCGACTGGATGAACCAGATCTCCACGATCGGTGCGTTCATCATGGGCATCTCGACGCTGCCGTTCCTGCTGAACGTGGTGCTCACGCACCTCAAGGGCGTCAAGGTCGAGGTCGACGATCCGTGGGGCTACGGCGCTTCCCTCGAGTGGGCGACCTCCAGCCCGCCGCCGCGCCACAACTTCCATTCGCTGCCCCGAGTCCGCTCCGAGCGCCCCGCCTTCGATCTGCACCATCCGGAGGTCGCACTGCAGGATCACATGCTCGCGGAGGAGCCCGCCCTGAACCCGAGGACGAACTGACATGAGAACAAGCGCAAAGATCTTCTGGATCCTGGGAGTCTTCTTCCTGATCGTGGCGGTCGCCTACGCGTTCATCACGCACCGCTACGAGCCGCTCGGCATCGAGACGGTCGGCGTACCGGGGATCCTTGCCTTCGCGGGCCTGGGCATCATGATCGCCATGGCCCTGACCCTCGCCGCGCGGAAGAACGCTCTGGATTCCTCGGACGACCTGGACGGTGAGGTCTCCGAATCCGCCGGCGTGCAGGGCAGCTTCTCGCCCTACAGCTGGGCGCCGCTCTGGGCATCCATCGGCGCTGCGCTGTGCTTCCTCGGCGTGGCCGCCGGCTGGTGGATCTTCGCCTTCGGCGTCATCTTCGCCATCTACGGGGTCCTCTCGTGGGTCCTGGAGTTCTCCTCCGGCCAGCACGCGCACTGAGCCGACGGCGGCGGCGCCCTCCATCCGCCCCGCCGAACAGGCCCCGCATCGTTGATCGATGCGGGGCCTGTTGCTGTCTGCACTCCCTCTCGAGCAGGACGCTGCGGGACGACGTGCCTGCGATTCCTCATCACGGCGAGGAGCAGGATCCGTCCGTGAATGCACGTATCTCCCACTACGCATGAAAAAGTGCGTGAAGGCGGCGGTGATCCAGACCTGCGCGGCGCCGTCGGTCCAGCGGCGAGGGAGGACTGGGCCTGAGGTGGCTTGAAGCGTCCAGTGCTAGCGTGACGCCCAGCAGCCGGGGCCGCGCGGAGAGAGCCGTGGTGACGCCGCCGCGGACGACGAGGGGAACACGACCATGATCAGCAGCAGCCAGGGCCCTGTGGAGCGTGCGGAGAAGCAGCTGCACCGCCTCTTCCCCGATGACCCCGATCTGGCGGGGGCGAGGGCCTGGGCCGCCGAGACGCTGCGGAGCGAGGCGCTGGACCCATCGGCCTCCCCGCTACGCTCGCTGCGCGCTCTGCGACGCGCCGATCGCCGCCTGGGCGGGGTGTCCGCGCGGTATCTCGTCGAGACTGCGGCAGGCCGGAATCCCTCCTCCCGTCGCCGCCCTCTGCCACCGATCACACACTGACCGATCACACACTGAGCGCAGGCACCGCGGGATGGCCTGCGGGCCGTGCGGCCGGCCACGGCCGGGGTCGTGCCTGAGCTTCCGCCGCCGCTGCCGAGTCCGGGGGAGCGGGACCCGCTCCGGAGGATCGCAGGGACATGCTGCGCCGGGGGCGAGGAGGCCTCCGGGGTGCCACACACGATCGGACGGGCCCCCCGGGAATGATTCCCACGGGGCCCGGCCCGTGCGCCGCGGCGCGATGCTCGACTCAGTGCAACTCAGTGCACGACCTTCTCCGCCGGGGTGCGGTAGTCCCCGCCGGTGGCCTCGTCGATGACGTGCTTCTCGTGGCCGGCGTGCTCGAGCGCTGCACGCAGCTCGGCCGGGGTGACCGGCTCGATGCGGTCCTTGAAGAAGAAGCTGCTCGCCTTCGCACGCAGTGAGGAGACGCCCTTGCCCGCGGCGAGCGGACGGTAGTCGTCGTGCTGCACCAGGACCCAGCGGTCGTAGTCGCTGAGCGGCGCATGGATCTCCAGCATCTCACCGGTCTCGGTGCGGACCACTCGCGAGGTCTCCTCACCATGCAGCGCCTTCTCCCGCTTCTGACGCTGGATCGACAGGCACAGTCGCTTCGTGATGAAGAAGGCCAGAGGCGGCACCACAAAGAAGGCGACTCGGAACAGCCAGGTCAGATCGTTGATCGACAATTGCAATGCGATGGCGATGAGGTCGTTCGTCGCCCCGAGCGCCATGATCAGGTATGTCATGATCCACGCGACGCCGAGTCCGGTCCGCACCGGCGTGTTGTACGGCAGATCGTTGACGTGGTGCTCACGGTCATCACCGGTCACCCATGCCTCGAGGAACGGGTAGAGGGCGAGCGAGCCCAGCAGGAGGCCGTAGAACGCGAAGGGGATCAGCATGTTCAGCGAGATCACGTAGCCGAAGATCGTGAACTCCCACCCGGGTATCAGGCGCAGGAGCCCGTCGGTCCAGAGCATGTACCAGTCCGGCTGCGATCCCGCCGAGACGGGGGAGGGGTCGTACGGTCCGTAGACCCACACCGCATTGATCGAGGTGGTCGCAGAGATCAGCGTGATGATGCCGAAGACCAGGAAGAAGAATCCGCCGGCCTTGGCCGCGTACACCGGGAAGACGGGGAAGCCGACGACGTTGCGCTCGGTGCGGCCCGGGCCGGGGTACTGGGTGTGCTTGTGCAGCACCAGCAGCACCAGGTGGATGCCGATGAGCCCGAGGATCATCGCCGGCACCAGCAGGATGTGAATCGTGAACAGGCGCGGGATGATGTCGGTGCCCGGGAACTCGCCGCCGAACAGCAGCATCGACAAGTAGGTGCCGACCACCGGGAGCGCCTTCATCAGCCCGTCGATGATCCGGACGCCGTTGCCGGAGAGCACGTCGTCCGGGAGGGAGTAGCCGGTGAAGCCGGCGACCATGCCCAGCACCATGAGCGTGAAGCCGACGATCCAGTTCAGCTCACGCGGCTTGCGGAAGGCACCGGTGAAGAACACCCGGAACATGTGCACGAAGATCGCGACCATGAACACCAGGCAGGCCCAGTGATGCATCTGGCGGAAGAGCAGACCGCCGCGGAGCTCGAAGGAGATCTCGAGCGTGGACTCGTAGGCGCGTGACATGGTCTCGCCCTGGAGCGGCACGTACGGTCCGTTGTAGACGACCTCCTCCATGGAGGGGTCGAAGAACATCGTCAGGAACGTGCCCGAGATCAGCAGGATGACGAAGCTGTACAGCGCCACCTCGCCGAACATGAACGACCAGTGGTCGGGGAAGATCTTCCGGGCGAAGAACTTGACGAAGCCGCCGCCGGCGGCGCGCTGATCGAGCCAGTCGCCGCCTACGGCGCCGAGCTTGTATGCGCGGGTGTCGCTGAGAGCGGTCGAAGACTGCTTCCGGGTGCTGGGAGTCGTGGTCGTCACGAGATCACTTGTCCTTGTGGATATTCCAGAAGCTGGGACCGATCGGTTCGGTGAAGTCACCGGGGGCGAGGAGGTAGCCCTCGTCGTCCACCTCGATCGGGAGCTGGGGGAGCGGGCGGTGTGCCGGGCCGAAGATCACCTTGGCGCCGTCGGTGACGTCGAAGGTGGACTGGTGGCACGGGCAGAGCATGTGGTGGGTCTGCTGCTCGTAGAGGGCCACCGGGCAGCCCACGTGAGTGCAGATCTTCGAGAACGCGAGCACGCCCTCGACACCCATCGACGCGCTCTCCTCGTTCTTGGAGAGCTTGGGGTCGATGCGGACGATCACCGCTGCGGCCTTCGCGCGCTCCTCGATGTGGTGCGGGGTCTCGTGGGTGAGGCCCTCGGGCATGACGTGGAAGATCGAGTTCATCGCGACGTCGGAGAGCTTGATCGGCGTGCCGTCGTGGTCGCGGGCCAGACGCTGACGCGGGTGCTGGCCCCAGAAGGTGTGGTGGAGCTTGTTGCCCGGCAGCGGACCCAGCGTGGACAGCGGCGCGAGCACCGCGATCGGCAGAGCCACCAGCGAGGCCACCATCGCGGTGACGATCAGGGGACGCCGAGTGATGCCGGACTCCTCCAGACCGTCGTTGATGATGTCGGTAGCGGCCTCGCGAGTCTCGTCGGAGCTGCGGATGTCGTGGCGCTCCTCGACCATCTCCTCATCGGGCATGAGGGTCTTGGCCCAGTGGACCGCAGCCGCACCGATGAAGAACATGGCCACTGCGAAACCGAGCCCGGTGACGAGGTTCGACCACCACAGGGCGCTCGAGGTGCCCTCTTCGGCGAAGATGTTCATGCCGGTCGGCGTGACCACGAAGTACGCCGCGATGAACACGACGGTGCCCACGACCGACAGCAGGAACATGGCCGCGACGATGCGCTCGGCGCGCTTCTCGGCCGACTTGGAGAGATCCGCCTGACGCGGGGTGTGAGGAGGCAGGCCCGGATTCGGGAAGCCGCCGCCCTCCTTGGGGGCGACCGCGCTGATGCCGCGGGAGGAGCTGCCGTCGGAAGTGTTGTTCATGCTCGCATTCACTTGGCCTTCGCCCCCAGCCACACAGCACAGCCCAGAAGCAGGGAGAGGACGATCGTCCACACGTACAGGCCCTCGGTCACCGGGCCGAGAGAGCCCAGGTTCATACCGCCGGGGGACCCGTTGGCCTCGAGCTCCTCGAGGTAGGTGATGACGTCGCGCTTGTCGGAGGGGGAGAGGTTGTTCTCGTTGAAGGGGGGCATGTTCTGCGGACCGGTGTCCATGGCCTCGTAGACATGCTTGGCCTCGACGCCGATGACGGGCGGGGCGTACTTGCCCCGGGTCAGTGCGCCGCCGGCACCGGCGGCGTTGTGGCACATGGCGCAGTTGATGCGGAAGATCTCGCCACCCTTGGTGGCATCTCCCTTGCTGGTGTCCAGCCACTCCTCGTCGGGGACCGCGGGGCCGGGGCCGAGAGAGGCGACGTAGGCGGCGAGCTGACGGGTCTGCTCGTCCGTCATCTGCGGGGGCTTGCGGGCCGCCTGCGCGCCGGAGTGCTGCATCGGCATACGGCCGGTGCCCACCTGGAAATCGACCGCGGCGGCGCCGACGCCGATCAGCGAGGGGCCGAGCGTGCCGCCGTCGGCATCGGTGAGGCCCTCGGCGTTGCGGCCGTGACAGGTCGCGCAGTTGGCGAGGAAGAGCGCCTCACCGGCGTCGACATCGTCCTGCGTGTAGGCCTCGGCCTGTGCTGTCTGCGGCTGCAGGGCCGCGTACACCCCGCCGGTCGCGACGAGCGCGAGCAACAGGATCACGAGTAGCGCCATCGGGTGATGACGACGTGCGGCGAGAGCCTTCACGGTTCGGACCTCGATTCGTGGAGGGGGCGGACGGAGGCGGG
>JAKDUN010000418.1 GCA_030457675.1 Brachybacterium sp.
GCCCGCGAGGGACTCGTAGATGCCGGTCTCCTCGTCGTAGACCGCCAGGAAGCCATTGTCCTCGCCGGCCTTCTTGTTGACACCGAACCACTCGATCATGCGGACGTGGCGCAGCCCCCTGATCATCTCAGCGATCAGCTGAACGGGCAGACGCTCGTACATCGGAGCGCTCTTCTTCCCGTTCTCCAAGTACCACTCCTTCCGCACCGCCGACGCATGGAACCGGACCTCGCCGGCGCGGGGGTTGTCCCACGTGACGTCCTCCCGAGCACAGTGCTGCCGCACGATCTCGGACTCGAGCTCGGACAGGGAATCCGTGGCCCCGATGTACGTGCGCGTGGCCGGCAGCACATGCGCAAGACCGTCGCCCAGGGTTGTTGACCCCACACGACTAGGAGCACTAGACTGCGTGTGAATCGTTTCGACACCTTCTGTGCCCTCACTGCTACAAACAGTGGGGGCGCTCTTCGTCGTCGTCATGATCAGCGATCACCGCCGATGACTTCGAGGGAATCGAGCCAGGCGTCGAGATCCTCGACGAGGTACATGGCGCGGGCGGCCCGCCCGGTGCCATTGCGGCGGTACGCCGGACCGCGGCCCTGGACGCGCCAGGCCTCGAGGGTGTGACGGCTGATGCCGAGGTACACGGCGGCGTCGGTAGTGGAGTATGCGCGGGGGCGCACAGGGGCAGATGACATAGGGGTCCTCCGGTGGAGTCACCCACACGCTCCGTGGGTGCCACCGGGGCCAATCGGCGCCCCGGCCCGGCGGCTGTCGCCTCAGGCTCATGTGCAGCAGGCCCGCTCCGTCGCGCGGGTCCGTGGCGGCCGTAGCCGCCAACCTCGCAATCCCATCGAGGCCCAGGCTTTCGTGGAGTCCCAGCAGCGGCGCGGGATAGTCGCCGCCTACGCTTCCGGTGTGCCCGGATCGTCACTGAGATGTCCACGATCCTACGCACCTCTGTCAAGTCATGTCAAGCTGGTGCGTCTAATAGCTACCTCCACATGATGTACGCTTTAGGTATGGGTACTTCACGCGCACCACTGCAACCTGGTCAGTCATCCATCGACCGTGTCCCCCCGCGACCGCACCGTGGCGGGTATGCCCTCGACTGGACCCTCAAGCTCTACGACGGCTCGACCGTCCGTAAGCGAACCCAGGGGCGGACCAAGGGGGAGGTGCGCGCGAGAGCCAGGGAGGCGGCCCGAGAGCTGCTCGCCACCGGTCAGGGAGCGGAGTGGAAGACCTCGGATGACATCGGCGCCTTCATCGAACAGATCAGCCGACCGATGATCGCCGAGTCCCCGTCGCTGCGCGACAGCACCAAGGCGCGCTACCTCCAGCCGCTTGACCTCATCCTCGGACGCTGCGACCGTCACCCCCACAAGGCGGCGCTGGCCGGCATGCCCATCGTCACGGCCGGCACCTACCGCAGGCTTCTCGACTGCTTGCAGGACATTGCGAAGACTCACGGCGCCGGCACGGCCCGTCATGCCCGCGCCGTCCTCGCCAGGTACGTCCTGCGTCCCCTCGTCCGCGAGGGTGTGCTGTCCGGTAATCCGCTGGCGGGGGAGCGGCTCGACCTCGACCGCAGCCTCACCGCGACCAGGCCGTCCCGAGGCGGCGTTGCCATCGACGAGGCTGCTCATGAGCGGCTCCTGAGCGGCCTGCTGGCCATGGACGCCGCTGAAGGTGTCGCTGCACCGCGACGTGGCCCGGTGACCCGGGAGGCGCGCGTTGCCCGCAGGGAGAACGTCCGCATCGCGACGCTCATCCAGATGACTATGGGGCTGCGGATCGCCGAGGTGCGCACCCTCACCTGGGATCGTGTGCGCGAGGTGCAGGGGATTCCTTCGATCGCCGTCCCCTCTGAGATCGCGAAGAACCACACGTCCCGCGTCGTGCCCTTCTTGGACCCGAGGGTGATCGAGGTCGTCGAAGCCCATCGGCAGGCATGTGGAGGCGTCGGGTACCTCATCGGGGGCCCCGCTGACCGTACGAAGCTGTGGGACAAGGACAACTGCCAGAAGGCCATCGCCGAGCTCTACAAGGAGTGGGCCGTCGAGTACGACATCCCTGAGCTGATGACCGAGCGTTCACACGTCTGGCGGGCAACCCTCAACACGATGTACCTCGGCCGGGTGCCCGAGGTCGCTCGCACCGCCTTCTTCGGCCACACCGCTGCGGTCAGCCGAGAACACTACACCGACCTCGGGCAGGTCGGCCCCATGCTCATCGAGGCGCAGCGCCGCCGCACCGCTGGTACGCACTGAGGTACGCAATGAGTCCCGTCTATTGCTATCTACTCCTGTCTACTGCGATCAGCAGATGCGTACTACTACCGCCGTCTGGCCTGGGTAAACACCCATATCAGCTCCTGTCACCGTCCCTAGCAACCTAGGGAGCAGAACGTCGTAGGTTCGAATCCTGTCGCGGGCACCGAGTAGATCCCCGGTCAGAAGCCTC
>JAKDUN010000063.1 GCA_030457675.1 Brachybacterium sp.
ATCGCCCCGCCCCACCGGGACGGGCACCTCCTCGCCCCGCAGCGGCTCGCGACGAGCCTCGCTGGTCCCTGTCCTGGTCCTCGTCCTGGGCCTGGTCGAGCTCACGATCCTGGTGCTCATCGGGATCAACACCAGCCTGTGGTGGGCGGTGCTCGCCATCGCGATCGGCTGGGTGATCGGCATCGCCCTGCTGGTCGCCGCGGGCCAGCAGTCCTTCGTGCGACTGCGCTCCCTGCTGCGGGCCGTCAGCGGCCGCGGGGACGTCCAGGAGCACCTCTCGCGTCCCGCATTCACCCTGGTGGCCGCGCTGTTCTTCTTCTTCCCCGGCATCCTCACCGATCTCATCGGCGTCGTGCTGCTGCTGACCCCGGTCCAGCGGCGCTCCGTGCAGGCGATGGGCCTGGGCAGCGGCGCCGGGAGCGCCCGCACCGTGCTCTACCGCCGCTCCGGCCCCGGTGTCGTCGACGGCGAGATCATCCTCGACAACGCACCGCGAGAGCGCGGCGAGGACTCCCCGCCCACCCTGATCCAGGACTGACTGATCCAGGACTGATCACCGGGCCTGCGCCACGACCGACAGCGCCCCCGCTCCGCCGAGAGGCGGGAGCGGGGGCGCTGTCGTGGTGAGGTCGCTCAGAGATTGCGGCGCTGGTGGAGCTTGCCGGCGCGCAGCAGCTCGAGCCGCTGGTCCAGGAGGACCTGGAGGTCCTCCTCGCTGCGGCGCTCGAGCAGCATGTCCCAGTGGGTGCGCACGGGCTTGCCGGTCTTCGCCTCGGGCCGCTCGTGGTCACGCAGCAGCGCGGAGGCGTTGCAGCGGCACACCCAGGTGGCCGGGACGTCGGCCTCGACCGAGAAGGGGAGGACGATGGTGTGGCCGTTGGGGCAGTCGTAGACGGCCTCCTGGCGCGGTGCGGCGAGGACGCCCTCGTCGGTCTCCATGGAGAGGGAGCCCAGTCGGGTGCCTCGCAGGCTGCGGCTGTTCATGCGGTTCTCGCTTCCTGCCGGGGATGGGGGTCGGACGGCGGGCCGTCCGATGAGGTCTGCGGGTGGTCACGCCCGGTGCTGTCAACGCCGGCGGGGCCGGTTCTGTTCCCGGTCTCGGCCGGGCCCTCGCGTCTCAGGCGCCGTCGAGCAGCTCCGAGAGCAGATCGACACGATTGGCGATGATACCATCCACGCCCTTGACCAGCAGATCCTGCATGGTCAGCGGCTCATCGACGGTCCACACATGCACCTCGCAGCCCGCCCGGTGTGCGGCGGCGACAGTGGCCGGGGTGATGATCTGCACGCCCCGGTAGGTCTCGGGGACCTGGAGCGCACCGTAGGGGGCCAGGAGCCGGGAGATCACGGACTGCGGAGCCTCGAGCGCACGGGCCGCGAGGAAGCGGCCGATCGCTCCGCGCGAGGGACTGCGCATCGCGGTGACGCCGGTGGCGGCGTGCAGGGTCGCGACGGTCTTGCGGACCACGTCCCCGTCGAAGCCGGCCACGCACACCCGGTCGGCGCTGCGGGTACGGCTGATCGCGGCGACCGCCGGGCCGATGGCCGAGCGGGACTTGATGTCGATGTTGACCGGCACCTCGCGGAAGGTCCCCAGGACGTCCTCGAGCATCGCCAGCGGTTCGTCGCCGGCCAGCCGCACCGCCCCGGCCTCGTGAGCGCTGAGCGCGTCGATCCGGCGCGGGTCCCCGGCGATGCGGCGGAGGTCCTCGTCATGGACCGCGAGCGCGAGCCCGTCACGGGTGGCGCGGGTGTCGGTCTCGAGCATGTCGGCGCCGGCTCGCAGCGCGTCCTCGAAGGCGCGCAGGGTGTTCTCGGCCCCGTCGCCCGCCAGGCCGCGATGGGCGATCCGGCGAGGCCGGGGACCGGGCAGGAACCTCGAGCGGGCCACCCGTCCTCGCTCAGGGCCGCTGCTGGTCGATGAGTGCATCCTCTTCCTCCTCGTCCTGGCCCCGGCGTCGGGCGTGGACCGCACGGCGGGGACGGTGATCTGCGGTGCGGCGGTCGAGCTCCGCCGCGGGGGCGCTGCCGTCCTCATCGGGATCCGTGCCGGAGGCGTCGCGCGGGGGCGTGTCCGCCTCTGTGAGCTGCTGCTCGTCGGCCGCGAGATCCTGGAACTGGCGGCGGGTGCGGTAGACCAGCGCGGCGGGGAAGAACAGCGCGAAGATCCACCATTGGAAGGCATAGGACAGGTGCGGGCCCAGCGAGGTGTCGGGATAGGGGAGCGCCGCGGGCCGCTCAGCGGAGGGCTCCTCCGCGGCCAGCTCCCCGTAGGCGCCGATGACCAGGTCGGGCTCGTCCAGTTCCATCAGTCCGGCCGACTGCGCGGGATTGACCGAATGGGTCTGTCCCGGCGGCGGCTCGCGGTCCAGCACCGGCTCGGCGGGGCGCAGGCGCACGGTGGCGGTCATCTCCCCTTCGGGCACCGGGGCCGGGTCGGCCGGCTGGGAGGCGCCGCTGACCGAAGGGACCCACCCACGCACCACCAGCATGGTGGTGCCGTCCTCGGTGGTGAAGGGCGCCAGCTGCCAGAAGCCCACCTGGCCCTCGAGCTGGCGGTTGCGCACGTAGAGCACACAGTCGTCGCTGGTGCAGTAGCTGCCGTGCAGGGTGACCGGGGTCCACTCGTCCGTCACGGGCAGGGGGGAGCCGACGTCCGCAAGCACCTCGTCGAGGGTCACGGGGGCGGCGTCGTGGTTCGCCTCGATCACGGCAGCCTGCTGAGCACGGCCTTCGTAGCGGTCGAACTGCCACAGGCCCAGCAGCACGCAGACCGCTGCGAGAACCAGCACGGCGAGCAGACCCAGCAGGGTCTCGCGGCTCAGCAGGATCTCTCGGCGGGAGGAGGTGGCCCTCATCCGTGAACCGGCGAGCTCGCCCCGGCCCCGGGAGCGGTGCTCGCATCGTGCAGATGCCCAGCGGCCCCGCTGAGCACCCCGGTGAGGTCCTCGATCCCGAAGTCCACGATCATCACGAACATGATCGCCGTGGCCGCGGCGAGCAGGAAGCCCAGCGCCGTGACCGTGATGGTCACGCCGAGCCGCAGACGGGGACGGACCGTGCGGGGCTTTGCGGGCGGGAACCCGTAGTCCTCGCCCTGGAGGTGGTTGTCCGCCCACATGCCGGGGTTGAGGACGGCCACGGGATACTGCTCGACCCGACGGCGCGGCCGGGCCCCGCTGGCAGGGACATCCTCAGAGGCCTGCAGCGGTGCCTGACCGCGTCCGTGTCCGTCGGCAGTGGTCGATGACCAGAGCCTCCACCCGGCCGGGACCGGACCCCAGGAGCGCCCAGGGCTGAAGTCCGCCGGCGGGATCCAGCCGTCGTGCGGCGGCTCCGGCCAGTTCGGCGGCGGGTTGAAGCGCTGGCCGTGGGTCACGCAGGAACGTCCCAGGTGTAGTCGTCCGTGTAGGTGGTGCAGTTCAGGGTGTTGCCGTCGGCCCGGGAGACGTCGAAGAGGATCTTGATCGTGTACTCGTCACCGGCCTCGAACTCGTTCGGGGCGTTGCCCTCGAGGCCGGAACCCGCCAGACCGTAGGTCGAGGTGGCCGCACGCACCTCACCGCCGTAGGGCGTGACCACCGAGAACTGGCCCGGACTGAGGCTCATGGTGCCTTCGGCGACGGTCAGCTTCGCCGTCATCACCAGGTAGTCACCCTGCTCAGCCTCCTCGACCGTGCCGCCGTAGGAGCTGGGCAGATCGGCGGCCGGCGCATACGCCATGTGCACCGCCATGGTACCGGAGCCGTCGGGGCCGACGATCTCGACAGGCTCCGCCGACTCATCGATGGTGGGCATGTCCGACGGGGTGACCGCCTCTTCGGAGGCCTCCTCCTCGGTGGCCTCCTCCTCGGTGGTCTCCTCCTCGGTGGTCTCCTCCTCCGTGGCCTCCTCGCCGTCGGTGGTCTCCTCCTGGCTGGTGGTCGTCTGGCCGTCGCGGCCTTCCTCATTGCCGCCGTCACGGTTGAACAGCCAGATGCCGCCGGCGACGAGCAGGATCAGCACCAGCAGCAGGATGAACAGGCAGCCCAGCCACCAGAACCGCCGTATGAAGCCCTTCTTGGGTGGTTCGCCCGCGCCGGTGGACGCGGTCCAACCGCCGGTATCGGCGCCGGGGGATCCGGGTCCATAGCCCTGGGCGGGGTAGTCCGAAGCGGAGCCCTGACCCGGGTATTCGGGGGCCGAACCCTGACCGTAGCCCGGAGCAGGAGAACCCTGGCCGTACCCGGGCGCCGGAGAACCCTGACCGTACCCGGGCGCCGGAGAACCCTGGCCGTACCCGGGCGCCGGAGAACCCTGGCCGTACCCATGTGCCTGGTCACCCTGGCCATAGCCCTGCTGCTCGGTTCCGTCGCCGCCCTGCGCGGCGGCGGCCCCTGCGGCCACGCCGCCGCCGGCGAGCGCGCCGGCTGCCGCGGCGGTGCCGTAGCCGGCGCCGGAGGACTCCCCGGGCTGCCCGGCCTGTGCCGAAGGAGCGTCCTGCCCCGCGCCGGCAGGCTCGGCGGACTCATAAGGAGTCTGCTGCGCGAGCCCGGCCTCGAGATCCGGACCGGGGTACTCAGCCGTCTGCGAGGCGCCACCGCCCTGCGCGGGCGTCTCCTCGGTCGCGGCGCGCTGACCCGAGTCCGCAACATGGGTGGCGTCCTCCTCCGGCGCAGGCGCATCGCGCCCGGGGGACTCCTCGTCGGCGGGTGCGGCGGCCTGCGGCGCCGCACCATAAGGATTCATCGCACCGTACTGGCCGACGGGCGCCTTCGACGCCGCGGCCTCCTCGGACGCGACCGGCTCCGGGGACGCGACCGGCCCCTGCGCGGCGGCGTCCTGGGGTGCGGCATGCTGGGCTGCGTCATCGTGCACCGCCTCCTGCTGCACCGGGGCATCCTCAGCGGGCGGCTGTTCCTCGGCCACCCAGAAGTTCCATCCCTCGGGAGCCGGTCCCCAGGAGGGATCGGGCTGCCAGCCGGGAGGCGGGCTCCAGCCGGCATCCTCGATCGGCCAGTTCGGCGGAGGGTTGAAGCGGTAAGCCATCAGGTAGCACCTTCCGGGGCGATGTGGATGGACGGGCTCCCCCTCGGATCCCGACACTCTCTCGCCCAGTATCGTAGGGCACAGGGGTGCGCCCGGGCGTCAGCCCGCACGCTCTGCCATCGTCCGTCAGGCCCGATCGTGGTCCACGGCTGTCCCTTCCAGATCATTTCTCAGGAGTTCGCATGACCGACGCCATCACCGAGCCGCGCAGTGTCCTCGTCACCGGCGGGAACCGCGGCATCGGCCGCTCGATCGCCGAGGAGTTCCTCCGCCGCGGGGACAGGGTCGCCGTCACCAGCCGGTCCGGCGAGGGCGGCCCGGAGGGAGCGCTCACCGTGGCCGCGGACGTCACCGACGGCGAGAGCCTCGATGCCGCGATCAAGGCCGTCGAGGAGGCGCACGGTCCGATCGAGGTGCTGGTCGCCAATGCCGGGATCACCGATGATCAGCTGCTGCTGCGGATGAGCGACGACTCCTTCGAGAAGGTGCTCGACACCAACCTCACCGGGACCTTCCGCACCGTGAAGCGGGTCATCAAGTCGATGATGCGCAAGAAGCAGGGCCGCATCGTGCTCATCAGCTCCGTGGTGGGGCTGTACGGCTCGCCCGGTCAGGTCAACTACGCCGCCTCCAAGTCCGGTCTGGTCGGCATCGCTCGCGCGATCACCCGTGAGCTCGGTTCGCGCGGCATCACCGCGAACGTGGTCGCTCCCGGCTACATCGACACCGAGATGACCCAGGCCCTGCCGGAGGACCTCCAGGCCTCCTATCGCAAGGCCATCCCGGCCGGCCGCTTCGCCGACCCGGTCGAGGTCGCGAAGGCGGTCGGCTTCGTCGCGAGCGACGACGCGGCCTACATCTCCGGTGCGGTGATCCCCGTCGACGGCGGTCTCGGCATGGGACACTGACCCCGTCCTCGCACCGCTTCCGAACGTAAGGCGTGAACCCACCCCGATGTCATCTTCCGACCCTGACAGTCGTCTGCTGCTCCTGATGCGTCACGGCAAGGCGGAGAGCGGGTCCGGCCAGCCGGACCATGAACGTGCTCTGGCCGATCGGGGGGTGACGCAGGCGCAGCTGGTGGGGGAGTACCTCGATGCGCAGAACGTGCAGGTCTCCCGGGTGCTGGTCTCCGATGCCGAGCGCACCTCCCAGACCTGGGAGGCCACCGCTGCGGCGATGCCGGGATTCGACGGTGAGGTCTCGTACCACGAGGAACTCTACTCCGGCGGCGCAGCGGAGGTGCTGGCCCTGGTGCATGGCGTGGACGCTCGCCATCCGGTGGTGATGGTGGTCGGTCACGAGCCGACGATCTCCACCCTCACCTCGCTGCTCGCCGCGGACGACTCCGAGGCGGGCGCCGTCGCCCAGGCCCGGATCGGGATGCCCACCGGTGCGACGGCGGTGCTCTCGGGATCGCTGCTGGACTGGCGGGGCCTCGAGGAGGCCTCGCTGACGCTGCACACCATCGTCCGCCCCTGAGCAGACGGCGTCAGCGTCCGGCGGTGTCAGTGCCCGGCTGCCGCCTCGAGGTGGGGCCACGCGCCCAGCAGTGACGGTCCGTCGAGGACCACATCGGCGATCTCCCGCAGCGCGGGCTTCGCCCGGAAGGCGATCCCGGTCCCGGCGGCCTCGAGCATCTCGCGGTCGTTGGCGCCGTCGCCCATGGCGACGATCTGCGCGGCCGCGATGCCGTAGCGTCCCGCGAGCTCCTCGAGGGTGCGTCGCTTCGCGATGCCGTCGATGATCGGGCCCTCCACCCTCCCGGTGAAGCGGCCATGGGCGATCTCGAAGCGGTTGGCGCGCACGTGGTCGATCCCCGCCCCGGCGGCGAGCTCGTCGATCACCTCGTGGAACCCGCCGGAGACCAGCGCGGTCACCCACCCGGCAGCCTTCGCCCGATGCACCAGTTCGAGAGCGCCCGGAGTGGGGACCAGCACGGCCCGCACCTCGGCGAGCACGGACTCCTCCAGCCCCTCGAGCAGCGCCACGCGGGCGCGCAGCGACTGGGCGAAATCGAGCTCGCCGCGCATGGCGACGGTGGTGATCTCCTCGACCTGGTCGCGCACCCCCGCATGCTCGGCGACCAGCTCGATCACCTCCTGGGTGAGGAAGGTCGAGTCGACGTCGGAGACCAGCAGCCCGGTCGCCGCGTCGGGGGCGGCATCGAGCGCCGCCCCCGCAGGTCCAGGGTGAGGCGCGGTCACGGGGTGATGACCGTGCCCTTGCCGAGCACCGTGATCCCGGACTCGGTGACCACCCAGCCCCGGGCGCGATCCTTCTCCGCGTCGAGCCCGATCTGGGTGCGAGGCGGCACCACCACGCCCTTGTCGATGATCGCCCGGTGGATCTGGCAGTGGCGGCCGACGATCACGTCGTCCATCAGCACCGAGTCGGAGACGTTGGACCACGAGTTGATGCGGACGCCCGGGGAGAGCACGGAGCTCGAGACCTGGGCGCCGGAGACCACCACGCCGGGAGAGATGACCGAGTCGACCGCGGAGCCGACGCGCCCCGGACCGGCGTGCACGAACTTCGCGGGCGGCGCGTTGCGGTGCCCGGTGAACGTGGGCCACTCGTCGTTGTAGAGGTTGAACACGGGGTGGATCGAGATCAGGTCCATGTGCGCGTCGTAGAACGCATCCAGCGTCCCGACGTCGCGCCAGTAGTCCTGGTCGCGCTCCGTGGAACCGGGCACCACGTTGTGGATGAAGTCGTACACCGCGGCGTCGTCCTCCGCGACGAAGGAGGGGACGATGTCCCCGCCCATGTCGTGCTTGGAGGAGTCGTCCTCCGCATCCCGGGTGACGGCCTCGACCAGCGCGTCGGCGGTGAAGATGTAGTTGCCCATCGAGGCGAGGACCGAGCTGGGATCGTCGGCCAGCCCCACGGTCTCCTTCGGCTTCTCCACGAAGGCCTTGATGGTGGTGGGATCCGACGGATCGGTTTCGATCACGCCGAACTGGTCCGACATCTCGATCGGCTGCCGGATCGCTGCGACGGTGCAGGACTTCCCGGACTCGACGTGGGCATCCAGCATCTGCGAGAAGTCCATGCGGTAGATGTTGTCCGCGCCGACCACCACGACGTACTCGGGCTTCTCGTCGTGGATCAGGTTCAGCGACTGGGCGATCGCGTCGGCGCTGCCGCGGAACCAGTGCTTGCCCATGCGCTGCTGCGCCGGGACGGGGGCGACGTAGTTGCCCAGCAGTGAGCTCATGCGCCAGGTCTGGGCGATGTGCTTGTCCAGCGAGTGCGACTTGTACTGGGTCAGGACGACCACCCGGAGGTAGCCGGAGTTGGCGATGTTGGACAGGGCGAAATCGATGAGGCGGTAGATGCCGCCGAACGGCACTGCGGGCTTGGCCCGATCGAGGGTCAACGGCATCAGCCGCTTCCCCTCACCGCCGGCGAGGACGATGGCGAGAACCTTTTTGGACGACATGGTGCGAGGATAGTCCAGACGTGGCACTCGTCACGCGCCGTCCGTCCCGTTCGGACGACGGAAGGATCTGAGACGCCGGCGGAGCAGCCGCTGCAGAAGGAGGAGCCGGACATGCGTGTCGATCTGCTCACCAAGGAGTACCCGCCCGCGGTCTACGGGGGTGCCGGAGTCCACGTCGCCGAGCTGACGAAGGTGCTGCGAGGGCACATCGATGTGCGCGTGCGCGCCTTCGGCGCGGACCGGGACGAGGAGGGCACCGTCTCGTACTCCACGCCGGCCGAGCTCGAGGGCGCCAACGCCGCGCTGTCCACCCTGGGCACGGATCTGCTGATCGCGGCGGACTGCGCCGGTGCGGACCTGCTCCACTCCCACACCTGGTACGCGAACTTCGCCGGGCACATGGGCTCCCTGCTGCACGGCATCCCGCATGTGCTCTCCGCCCACTCCCTGGAGCCGCTGCGGCCGTGGAAGGCCGAACAGCTCGGCGGCGGCTATGCCGTCAGCTCCTTCGCCGAGCGCACCGCCTACGAGGGTGCCGCCGGCGTCATCGCCGTCTCGGCGGGAATGCGCGAGGACATCCTGCGGGCCTACCCCACGGTGAACCCGGACAAGGTCCACGTGGTCCACAACGGCATCGACATCGACCAGTGGGCCCCGAACCCGGAGACCTCGGCGCTGACCTCCCGGGGCATCGACCCCGAGGCGCCGACGATCGTGTTCGTCGGCCGCATCACCCGCCAGAAGGGGCTGCCGTACTTCCTCCGGGCGGTGCGCGAGCTGCCCGCCGACTACCAGGTGGTGCTGTGCGCCGGCGCACCGGACACCCCGGAGATCGCCCAGGAGGTGAACACTCTGGTGGAGGAGCTGTCCACGACCCGCGGCAATGTGCACCTGATCACCGAGATGCTGCCCCGTCACGAACTCACCCAGATCCTCACCCACGCCACCACCTTCGCGTGCCCGAGCATCTACGAGCCGCTCGGGATCGTGAACCTCGAGGCGATGGCCTGCGGCACCCCCGTGGTCGCCTCCGCCACCGGCGGCATCCCCGAGGTCGTCGCCGACGGGGAGACCGGCTACCTGGTCCCGCTCGAGCAGCTCACCGACGGCACCGGCACCCCGGTGGATCCCGAGAAGTTCATCGCGGACACCCGTGATGCGCTGGTGACGATGGTCTCCGACCCGGCACGGGCGAAGGAGATGGGCGAGGCATCCCGCCGCCGCGCGGCCGAGCACTTCTCCTGGTCCTCGATCGCCGAGCGCACCCTGGAGGTCTACCGCACGGTGATCGCCCAGCACGGCTGAGCGCGCGGGCTCAGCCGGTCTCTGCCACGACGATCCGTTCGACCGTCTCCACGAGGGCGCCGCGGGCCGCGTCGTGCAGCTCATCCAGCAGTCCCCGCCGGGTGAGCGCCTCGGCCAGGGCCGCGGTGTGCCCGTGACCCTCCTCGATCTCCGCGCGGGTCAGCAGCAGGGTCCGTGAGGCGAGCACCAGCAGGTGCGCCGCCGAGGGCTCGAGGTGGCGGGGCAGTGCGGTCGAGATCCAGGTGTCGGGGATCCGTGCGGGCTCGACCGGTTCATCAGGCACCAGGTCGAGGTCCACGCTCCCACCGGCAGTGCGTCGCAGGGCGTGCAGCAGCTCCTCGCGTGCGTTGCCGGAGCTCGCTGTGGGCGGGACCTGCGCCCCCACCGGTGCGGGAACCTTCAGCCAGCTGACCGCACTGACCGGCCGTGCCTCGTGCTGGACCGGGGTGATCACCGGGACCAGGGTGTGGTCGGCGATCCCGGCCGCGGTCACCACGATCGCCTGCTCCGCCTCCAGGGCCGGGCCGATCGCCGCGGGCGGGCCCACCAGCCCGGCGAGCCGTCCGGGGACGGGCAGCACCAGGCGCAGCTGAGCCAGCGGCAGCCGTCGCAGAGCGGTCATCCACTCGAACAGGTCCTCACCCTGACCACTGGGGCCCGAGCGGCCCACCCCGTAGCTCATCTGCGCGGCGTCGTCGGGTCCCAGATCCCCGCGCAGGTAGGTGGCGCTCCACAGCATCAGCACCGCCGCCCGGGGGAGTGCGACGAGGTCGCGGCCGGCGGCCGCTTCGCTCACCTCCCGGCTCCCTCGGCAGCCGTCTCCCCGTCGGCCGCGACGAACACCGCTCGACGGGCCGCGCGGTCCACCGATTCCAGCCGCACCCGCACGATCTCGCCGACCGCCGCGTCCATCGGCACCCACGCGGTGACCGGGGGATCGGTCAGCTGCATCTCGACGCGGGTCGGGGCCCCGTCCCCGTTCTCCGACTCGCTCGCCTCCCGCCGTTCTATGACCGAGGCGTCGAAGACCTCGCCCTCCCAGGCACCCAGCGCCATGGCCTCGACCAGTTCGAGCGCCGCACGCTCGAGATTCCCGGCCTGAGCGCCGGTGGCCTGCATCGCCTCCGGGATCTCCCCGAGAGCGGCCAGCAGCTCCGGGGCGGGGCCCTCGCCGCGGACGTGGGCGTGGCAGACCAGCAGCACGAAGCGGTCCACCAGTCGCCGCAGCGGCGCGGTGGTGTGCGCGTAGGGCGCGGCGATCGCGGACTGCTCGGGATCCTCCGGGATCTCGTCCGTGCGGGTGAACGCGGCGTAGGAAGCGCCCCGGAAGAGCGAGGTCGCCTGATTCAGCAGCGCCAGGTGCACCGGCTCGCGCCAGTCCAGCGAGCGCAGGAAGGCGCCGTAGGTCTGCTCGGGGGGCCAGGGATGGCCCAGCGCCGCGGCCTGCCGGCGGAAGCGCTCCACCGCCGACTGCTCCGCGGGAGGCATGGTGCGCAGGATCCCGGCGCCGTGCTCGAGCATCAGCGAGGCGGCGGCCATCCCGGTCATCAGCGAGATCTGGGCGTTGGCGTCCTCGATCGGATGGGGACGGCGCCACTGCAGGTGCACCTGTCCGTTCTCGGCGACCACCTCCTGCTCGGGAACGTTCAGGCTCGCCCCGCCGCGCTGTGCCTCGAGCTCGGTGCGCAGCGCCCCGACCTCCTGCAGCAGGAGCATCATCGGGTGGCCCTGCCCCCGATCGAGCTCGTCCTGGACCCGGTCGTAGGCGAGCTTCTCGATCGAGCGCACCTGGGCCCGCTCCAGATCGATGTCGACCACCTCACCGTTCGCGTCGAGGTCCAGCACCCACACGAAGGCAGGGGTGGGCTGTTCCGGCAGCAGCGAGGCGACCCCTTCGGAGAGCACCTCCGGGTGCAGCGGGATGCGACGGTCCGGGAGGTAGAGCGTCTCGCCGCGGCGGCGCGCCTCGTGGTCGATCGGCCCGTCGAGATCGACGAACCACGGCACGTCCGCGATCGCGTACAGCACCCGGTACCCGTTCTCCCGGCGCTCGAGGTGCATCGCCTGGTCGAGGTCCGTGGAGGTCTCCGGATCCAGGGTCACGAAGGGGACCTCGGTGCGGTCGGTGCGCTCCTTCGTCGAGGTCGCACGGGCAACGGCGCTCTCCGCCGCCGTGAGGACCTCCGGCGGGAACTCCAACGGCACGCCGCCGTCCTGGTCCGCGAGCAGGGCGTCGATGCCGGCGCGGAGCTCATCGGCCGCGAGCGAGCCGCGTGGGGCGTGCAGGGAGACGGGACGATGCGTCACGAGGACCTCCTGGGGGCGCTGCTGCGGGCCCGGTCAGTCTATGGGTGGCGCCACGCTGGAGTGGGCCGGATCGCGGCCGGGAAACCGATAGGCTCGGGGCCATGTCCGTCGCAGCAGCAGCCCTGAACGATGTCACCGTCCGCCGCAGCGGAGCCGCGATCCTCGACGCGGTGTCCCTCGAGGTGGGGGAGGGGGAGCGCTGGGCGGTCCTCGGCCCCAACGGCGCCGGGAAGTCCACCCTGGTGCGCCTCCTCTCGGCCCGTATGCACCCCACCGCCGGCGGGGTCGAGATCCTCGGCGAACAGCTCGGCAGGGTGGACATCTTCGAGCTGCGCCCGCTGATCGGTCTGGCCAGCCAGGAGCTCGCCGACACGGTTCCGGCCCAGGAGACCGCGGAGAACGTGGTCGTCACCGCCGGGTACGGCGTCGTGGGTCGCTGGCGCGAGGAGTACGACGAGCTGGACCTGGACCGTGCCCGCACCCTGCTGGCCGCCTTCGGCGTCGGGGATCTCGCCGATCGCATGTTCGGCACCCTGTCCACCGGTGAGCGCAAGCGGGTGCTCGCCGCCCGCGCCCTGATGACCGATCCCGAGCTGCTGCTGCTGGACGAGCCCGCCGCCGGCCTGGACCTGGGCGGCCGCGAGTCCCTGGTGCGCACCCTGGGCCGGCTTGCGAAGGACCCCGCGACCCCGGTGACCGTGCTGGTCACCCACCACGTCGAGGAGATCCCGCCCGGTTACACCCACGTAGCGCTGCTGCGCGAGGGCGCCGTGGTCGCCGCCGGACCGATCGGTGAGACCCTCACCTCCCAGAACCTCACCCGCACCTTCGGCCTGCCGCTGGTCGTCGAGCAGCGCGGCGAGCGCTACACCGCCCGCTCGCTCTCGCTGAGCTGATCGCCCGGTGGAGAGCCCGCAGCCGCGGCAGATCACCGAGATCACCGATCTCTCGGACCCGGCGCTGGACGACTACCTGCGCATGACCGATGTGCGGCTGCGCTCCCGCGTGGAGGTCGAGCGGGGGCTGTTCATGGCCGAGAGCTACGAGGTGATCTCCCGCGCGATGGACGCCGGCATGGCGCCGCGCTCCTTCCTCATGAGCGAGAAGTGGGTGGAGAAGTTCGCACCGCTGTACGAGCGCTTCCCCGAGGTGCCCGTCTTCGTGGGCGCGGAGCCGCTGCTCGAACAGCTCACCGGATTCCACCTGCACCGCGGCGCGCTCGCGGCGATGCAGCGGCCCGAGCTGCCGACGGCCCGCGAGGTGCTGCGCACGGCCCGCACGGTCGCGGTGCTCGAGGACATCGTGGACCACACCAACGTCGGTGCGATGTTCCGCTCCGCCGCAGCCCTCGGCGTCGACGCGG
>JAKDUN010000419.1 GCA_030457675.1 Brachybacterium sp.
GCCCCTCGCCCCGCCTGAGCGCGCTCAGCCCTCGGCGCGTCCGCCCGCCACCTGCGTCCCCCGCCGCACCGGGCTCACGGGCCCGGCGACGGCAGGCGCCCGCGCCGACCTCGCGCAGCGCCTCGGCGGTGCTGTCCAAGCTCATGCAGGCGTCGGCCTCGAGGGCCACGTACGCGCGGGAGGTGACGGTCGCCGCGCGACCCGGGCGGAGCGCGTCGAGCCGACGGGCGAACGGCACCGGAAACGCCCAGATCACGGCATCGAGCAGGCGGGATGGCCACGGCTCGTGGAGCATCTCCTCCGTCCAGGGGTCGGACTGCACGTCGAGATCGAGCATGGGGTCCATCGGCCGCGGGGTCCAGTCCGGCGCCCAGGGGCCGGCGGCGATCCGCACGGTCACGGCGGGGTCGTCGCTCCCGCTTCCGGCCGAGGCACCGAAGGAGGAGCGCTCGCTGCGACCGCGCGGGGATATCTCGACCTCGTAGGAGCCGTCGACGATGGAGAGCACGGCCTGGTCCAGCTGCTCGAGCAGGTCGCGGGAGCCGGAGTCGCACGCGTCGCAGCCGCAGACGGGGATCGTCTCCACCGGAAGCGGCGGGTCGCCGAGGCCGACGACGATCCCGGGCAGCAGCGCGTCGGCGGGCTCCAGGTCGCGGTCTCCCTCCCCATCATCCGGCGCGGTGCGCACCAGGAGCACCGCCTGCGCGCCAGGGCGGTGTGGCCATAGCGCCGTGGTGCGATGCGTCCGAGCATGCGGGGCGATCAGCCAGGGCAGTGCGGCGCCGTCGATGATCTCCTCTCGCTCGGCCCATCCGCGCTCCGTGAGGACCAGTGCCCAGGCCTCGGCACGGGCGCCGAGAATGCGGTGCTTGCCGGGGTCCAGGCAGCGGCTGTACTCCTCCTCGCGCACCGGGACCTCCCGCCCACCGGGCCCGAGGTGCGGGTCCGGCCAGGGCGGGGTGTCGGCGCCGGTCACGGCGAAGGCGCGCTCCACGTCGGCGAGCAGGTCGAGCAGCTGCGGCGAGAAGGGCGGGCCGGCCTGGACCTCGCCGTCCTCGGCGAGCTGCTGCAGGAAGGTGTGATGCTCCTGCCACCAGGTGCGGGCCGGGAAAGCGGTCATGGACCGAACAGTATCGCTGCCCACGCAGTGAGCTCCGGTATCGACCTTCTTGACCTGCACCGGTGCGGGATGTCAACGTGGCGACACGCCCACGACGGACATTCCCCCTCAGACAAGAACGACGCCATGAAGCGACGAGTTCTCATGTCTGCTCTGCCCGCCGCATGGATCGGAACCGCGATCGCGGCGCCTGCCTCAGCTGGTTCACAGCCTTCAGGCAACGGCATCGAGACCGACGAAGACCTGATCGCAGCGATGGAGGAACTCGGCAATACCCCCAAAGGAGGATCTCGCTCGAGCAGCCAAGGGTATCGCTCTCGACCGCAGAGAAGCCGTGACCCCTTGGCCACCCCGTCCAGCAATGGTGAGGAGCTGACATGTTGGATCGAGCGAAATACCTGGCGCTGGTCCTCTCGCTCTATCTGGGAGCGGTAGCACTCCTGGTCGCAGTCATCGCAGGAGTCTTTCAGCGTCAGATCCTCGCTGTCACCGTGGACCTCGCTCCGGTGATCCTGATCTGCCTGGCGGGCACGGTCGTGCACGGACTCCGGCACGACCTCGACTCCTGAACGGCCGGTCTCAGCCGGTCGTGCGCCCGCCCGCCGAGGCGATGCCGAGCCAGGTGTGGCGGTTGTTCCACCAGCACCAGCCGAGCTTCGGCGCGTCCTTCCTCTCCGTGCCGTCGCGGCCCGTGCCCTGCTGATCCACAGCGCCGGTGTGCGGGAGTCGAGGCGGCCACGCGCCGAGGATCTGTTCCCACCGCCCCGACGAGGCTCACCCGGCCCGGCGACGGCGGGCGCCCGCGGCGAGCTCGCGCAGTGCCTCCTCCGTGCTCTCCCAGCTCATGCAGGCGTCGGTCACGGAGCGGCCGCGGACCAGGCCGGCGGGGCCGACCGCGGGGTCCAGCGACTGGGCGCCGGGCAGCAGGTTGCTCTCGAGCATGATCCCGGCGATCGCCGCGCCGTCGGCCGCGACCTGCGCGGCGAGCAGGGAGGCGACCTCGCGCTGGCGCTCGTGGTCCTTGCCGCTGTTGGCGTGCGAGGCGTCGACCACCAGGCGGGCCGGCAGCCCGGCCGCCTCGAGCCGGTCGGCCGCCTCCTGCACCGGGGCGGGGCCGAAGTTCGGCCCGTCCGAGCCGCCGCGCAGGATCAGCGAGAGGTCGGGGTTGCCGGTGGTGGCGACCAGCGCCGCCCGCCCGTCGGCGTCGATGCCCAGGAAGGACTGCGGGGTGGAGGCCGCGGCGATCGCGTCCAGCGCCACCTGGATCCCGCCGTCAGTGCCGTTCTTGAACCCGAGCGGCATCGACAGCCCGGAGGCGAGCTGGCGGTGGATCTG
>JAKDUN010000064.1 GCA_030457675.1 Brachybacterium sp.
CTCCGCGACCGACGGTCCCAGGGGAGCGGCTGCAGGTGCCGGAGGCGCTGCTCTCGGAGCGGCGGCCGGCGGGGGAGCCGCCGGCGCGGGTCCTGCCGTTGAGGGCTCGGCCGCGCAGTCGACCCCGTCGACCGATGGCCCGGAAGCGACGGACCCTGCGCCCGACGACGCAGGAGCGACGGTCGCAGAGCCGACGGATGCGGCGGCCGAGAACGTTCCCGACGAGGAGCTGGAGAGCACGGCACGGATGTCTGCCGTGCCCGACGAGGACAAGACCCCGGGCGCGGACGAGGACACCATCGCCCGCGCACCGCGGGACGACTCGCCGAGCACCGATGACAGCGTCGACGAGGACACGATCGCCCGGCCAGCGCCGTCCTCCCCCGTTGCCGCAGGGGCGGCCGGAACGACGGGGGCCGCCGCCCTCACCGCCGCCTCCGTCGGCCGCGCCGAGAACGGGCGCTCCGAGGATCCTCGCCCCGACGACGGCCCCGCCGAAGCCGGCGAGCCCGGCACGGCTGCACAGACCGAGCAGACCGAGCAGACCGCAGAGGATGCTGCCGCGCAGCAGACCTCGACAGAGGCGAAGGCGCTGGTCGAGGACCTCCATCTCGACCAGAAGCGGAACACCAGCCCGTTCCCGGGCCACCTCGAGATCACGGCGCCGCCCGAGCCGGAGCCGATGACGGAGGACGCCCCGGCCAGCGGGACCGGCGCCCTCGCCGCCGGCGGGGCCGGAGCAGCAGCCGCCGCGGCAGGTACAACCGCTGCGGCCGGCTCCGGGCAGGAGGCCTCCCCGCCATCCGACATCCCCTCGCGGACCTCCGGCTCCCACTGGCCCCTCGCCGGCGGCGAGGGTCAGGGGGCGCCGTTGGCCCCCTCACCCGCCGCTCAGGGGACGCCGGGCCGGTTGCCGCAGAACGACACCGGGGCATCCACTCCCTCGGCGATGACCCCGGACCAGTCCGCCCCGACACCGTCGAATCCGGTCTCCCACGGCGCAGATGCCGCACCCTCCGCTCCGGTCCCGGTCACCGGGCGCTCGAAGCCGGTGGCACAGGCGCCCGAGGACGGCCCGATCGTGATCCACGGTCGCGACCGCTCGGTGCTCGAGGAGCCGGAGGAGAGCACCGTACCGGTCCAGCGCAGCTCACTGCTGCGCGATGTGGTCGGGGTCGCGGTGAACAACGATGCCCCCGAAACCTATGCGATGGGCCCTCGGGGTCGGGAGAAGCGCTCGCTGCAGTCGCAGTGGATCATCATCGGCGGCGCGATCGCTGTGATGCTCGCGCTGGTCATGGCGCTGACCACGATCACCAGCGACATCCGCGGCATCCTCGAGGATCCCTTGGCCACCTCTCCGCCGGCGACGACGGCCGCGCCCACCGAGGAGGAGACGGGTGAGGCCCCGGCCGAACCCACTGCGGAGGAGACCGAGGAGGAGCTGCCCGCCCCCGAGATCGACAGCGTCGCGCTGCTCGCCCTGCCGGACGGTGAGGAGCCGGACCACACCGATCAGCAGGAGCGGCTGACCGACGGCGACACCTCCACCCGCTGGTCGACCCAGCACTACGCCAGCCCCGACTTCGGTGGTCTCAAGGAAGGGGTGGGCATCCGACTGGACTTCGCCGAACCCTCGACCTTCACCGCGGTCACTCTCTCCACGGCGCAGAACAACGGCGGCGTGATCGAGCTGCGGTCCGTGGCCGAGGACGGGTCCCCTGGGGAGGTGCTGGCCACCGGGGAGTTCGTCGCCGACGGCGAAGTCCGTCTGGAGGCTCCGGAGAAGTTGGATACCGACAAGGTCATGCTGTGGATCCCGGAACTGCCGCCGGACAGCTCCGAGAACGGCCGCTTCCGTGCACGCATCACGGAGATCCAGGCTGGATGAGCACTCGGTCGCCGCGGAGCCCGTCCTCACCGGCCGGGGAGGGGCGTCGACCGCGCTTCGGCTCGATCCTCGGGATCCCGGTGCCGGTGGTGCTGATCGCGCTGATCGCCTCGGCGATCATCGGGATCCAGCTGGCGGACGCCCTCGAGCAGACCACCGACAACCGCACCGGCACCGGCTCGACCGCAGCCGACTCGCTGGGCGGTACCGGGAACATCTCCGTCGGCGTTCCCGTTGTCACAGAGACGACCCTCGGCACCGAGGTGCAGCGCCTGATCGACTCCGGCACGATCCAGCCGATGACGAGCTTCGACTCGGCGAACTGCCTCCGGGAGCAGGGGATCCCGGATTCGATCCTGATCATGGAGGAGGTCGCGTGGGGTGGCGATCAGACGGCAGGCTGGCTGCTGGTGCACGGCCCGTTGGACCGCGAGACGCTGCGGGCCAACGGCGGCATCGTCTCGGCCACGGTCGTGCTGCCCACCTGCGGGACCACCGACGGCGACCTCACTCCGCAGCAGAACCGGCTCTGGTCCGGGGACGTGATGATCGGCTCCCTCTGACCGTGTTCCACGCACGAGCCGCAGACGGCGACCTGCTCCATACTTGAAGACGGTCCTCCCGCTGACCGCCCGACCTCTCCACGGAAGGACATCCTCCATGTCGCAGCCCATCCAGGCCCTCAACATCCTCGGCGGCCCCGCCCCGGTCGCACAGCCCGCCGCAGTGGCGGCCACCCCACAGGACGACACGATCCACGAGGTGCTGATCGTCGGCTCCGGACCGGCCGGATACACCGCCGCCATCTACACCGCGCGCGCCGAGATGAAGCCGATCGTGATCGCCGGCGCCCTCGATGCCGGAGGTGCCCTGATGACCACCACGGATGTGGAGAACTTCCCGGGCTTCCCCGACGGGATCCAGGGCCCTGAGCTGATGACGAACCTGCAGGAGCAGGCCGAGCGTTTCGGTGCCGAGGTCGTCTACGACGATGCGGTGAACATCGAGCTGGAGGGCGAGATCAAGCGCGTCACACTCGATGACGGCACCGTCTACCAGGCGAAGTCGCTGATCATCACCACCGGCTCTGCCTACCGCAAGCTGGGGATCGACGGCGAGGAGACCCTTTCCGGCAAGGGTGTGAGCTGGTGCGCGACCTGTGACGGCTTCTTCTTCAAGGACCAGGAGATCGTCGTGGTCGGCGGCGGGGACAGCGCGGTCGAGGAAGCCACGTTCCTGACCCGGTTCGGCAAGACCGTCACCCTCGTGCACCGCCGTGACGAGCTGCGCGCCTCCAAGATCATGGCTCGCCGCGCCGCGGCGGACCCGAAGCTCAGCTTCGCCTGGAACAGTGAAGTCGTCAGCATCAACGGCCGGGACAAGGTCGAGTCCGTGACCCTCCGGGACACGGTCACCGGTCAGGAGCGCGTGCTGCTGACCAATGCGGTCTTCGAGGCGATCGGCCACATCCCGCGCACCGACCTGCTGCGCGGAAAGCTCGAGCTCGACGACGAGGGATACATCGTCTGCGTCGGCCGTTCCACGAACACCTCGGTGCCCGGCGTGTTCGCGGCCGGGGACGTCGTGGACCACACCTACCGCCAGGCGATCACCGCCGCCGGCACCGGCTGCCAGGCCGCGCTGGACGCGGAGCGCTGGCTGGCCGACACCGCTGCGGGCATCGACGTCGACGAAGCCGTGGCCCACACCGTCGCCCAGTGACCGTTCACCTCCCCCGGGGGAGCGGACCGCAGGACGAGGACCCGGACGCAGCGGCTCCTGCGACGCAGTGCTCCGCGGGATCCGCCCCCGTCGCCGTCGTCGTGAGCGCGCCGTGGGCCGGCCCGTCGCGCCCGGCACCTACAGTGCTGCGGGAGCTCGCCCGCCGCTGGGGCACCGCGGTGCAGGTCCTGATCGTCGAGGAGCCGTCAGAGGACCTCCTGGAGCACTGGCAGGTCGACGTGCTGCCCACCTGGCTGCGATTCCTCCCCGCAGCGACGAACGTCAGGAGCCACGGCGCGCAAGAACTGATCCTCGATGAGCTCGCCGGCACCGACCTTGACGGAGCCGACGTCACCCTCACGGGCCCGTGGGAGCTCGTGCACCGCCGCACGGGCGCCCAGCCCAAACACCTCATCGACGCAGAGTTCGGCCCCGGGGAACGGTCTGCGGAAGCCGCTCCCCACCGTCGCTGATCGGCACCCCTCCAGGACGCGGAGTGAAGCCTCTGCTCACTGTCAAGTATTCACAGTACCGAGTGCTGTGACGTGCCGGGACTGGGTTATACACAACTCCGTCCACAACGATGTCCACACCGATGGGCGCTTCGGTCCACATAGTTGTCCACAGCATGCTGTGGACAGACGACTCCGGGGTCTCTCCGCGTCGCAGTCGTCGAATAGTTCTCTGACCTGCAGAAATGGCCTCAGGACACGCGACCCCAACCGCCGTCCACCGAGGTAGTCCCGGCGACCATTCGCCCACTCGTCACCTTTCGTACATATGTCCAAATCGAGTTGTCCACAACCTTACGCACACTGTGCATGACGGTACTCCTCCGAATGTGTCGTGCTGATTGAACGAGCTGCAAAGGGTGGCTGCGACCGTCGATGGAAAGGTCGATCGATGGCACAGCGCGGGACATCTGCGGGCACGAGGACGGACCCACGGAGAACTGATCGCAAGGACTTGGTCGGTGCTCCGCCTACTCCTGCAGTGATGGCTCTTGTGGGGCGGACTCGGGTACGCGCATCAGACGTTTCTTGTGAAACGCCCACGTTGGGCAGGGGGAAGCGTTGGCTAGTGCGGTGCGGGGAGCGGCGCTGCGACGAGAGAACTGGGCACTGGCACGATGCCCTCGCCACCTGGTTTCACGTGAACCTGGTCTGCCATCGCGTCTGGTGGGGGTGTTGATATCGCGACGGTCCAGCGCCCTCCGCTTCGCGCCGCGTACGCTATGCGCGCACTCGAAGTGCTGTGCTCAACGGTTTCACGTGGATCTTGTGCAGCTTCGCTCTCACGCCGACACCTTGGCCTCCTCTTGGCGAAGACACCGAATCGTCCCCGCTCAGCGGTGGCGTTTGCGATGCATCTCAACGCTCTACTGCGCTGTTTCCCGTAAAACCTACCTGTCACCTCCGTCGCGACAGTCACCCTTCCCCATCCGCTATCTCCCACGCCCAGGAGCTTCGACGCTACCGGGGTTTCGCGTGAAACTCGCAAGGTAGAGTCCGCCACCCACCTGCCGGGGAAGGGGCGATCGCACCCTCACACCACACCGTGACCTGGCGCAGCAGCTGCGCGATCGCCCTGACTGGGGATAGCCCTGTGGACGAGCTGCGCACTGGAGGAATGGCGCGAAGGACCGATTGCAGCAACGGTCTGTTGGACTTCGCTGATTCCGCGAAGGATCAGTGCTGGGAGGACGTCCCTGCCCGTTCCAGCCCCCGCCGCCTGAGTAGTCGAGCGGATGGACGTTTCCCGTGAAACGGGCTCAGCACGTGGTCCGTCGCTTGATCAGCGGACGCTGCCTCGGTCAGAGCCCGGCCTGGTCGGGAGTTGCTGCCGAGTGTCTCTGAATGAACGCAATCGGTCCTCTGATATCCGAAGGCCACGTTCCACGGGAAACGCCATCGCTTCGGACGGTGGCGCCTCGAGAGGACTGATGACGTGCCCGTGGGGCTCATGCATCCCTGGCCATCGGCAACACAGCACCGGGCTCCTCCCATCTGTCGCTCAGTACTCGTGGGAACGAGTTTCACGGGAAACCATCTGTCCGACTCGGTGTGCCCCCGACGGATCCCTTGCCGCCACGGGGGGACACCTCGGCCCCCGTACGTCCACGGAGTCATTGCAAGGCCACGCCGCTTCGTTCATCTGAGAGGATCACTCCCCACCTGCCCCAAAGCGTCGTGTTCCACGTGAAGCTTCGGTTCCACGTGGAACGCTCACCTGGCAGCGTCTACTGCCAGATCGGAAGCCGAAGAGATTCGACTCTCCAAACGTCACATCCTCGGTAGGCGTCTACCGGGTTACTCCCTGGAGGTCGATGAGCCACGTTCCCCGTGAAACCGTGCACTGCGCAGATTCGTGCATTCCACCCTTTGACTCCCGCTCGCACGCAGCACGAGTGCGATTTCACGCGAAACATCGACTACAGCACGGCTCTCTGCACGCTCAAGCAGTCTGCGGCGCACCGAGCGCGGTACCAGGACCGGCATGGACTCCATGCTTCTCCATGGCAAACACTGCAGAAGTCTGGCGGAACCGGTCAATGAAAGTGCTCCATCGCGCCACCCGCCAGTGCGTTTCACGAGAAACCCTGCCGAACCGGCTCTCGCCCAGACCTGGTGAGTCGCCGAGTTGGTACTCGAACCAGGGCCGGCACCCCTCGCCACTGCCCCCGCAGCGTTTCCCGTGGAACACGACCGGACTGTCCCTTCGCCGTCTGCCGATCAGCAATGACCACCACGTACTGCTCGAACGCAGCGGGGACGCGGCGCGGCCACCCAGCTCCTGAAGGGCGAGAAGGGTGACGGCCCCCTGAGGCACAAGATTTCACTGGGGGGACGATTTCCACAAGGCTGTGCACATCGGTGGACAACTCGCACAAAGTCACATCGACCTGCGATGTGGCGTGGGATGACTGTCCACACTGGGGACTGTGGTGTGGAGGACGCACACCTTTCCTGACACTACTGTACGCGCTGTCAGTATCTTTGAGGAAGCAGAAGGTCTACCCCACGTCTGCGTTCACGACTCTGCGTGGCCACCACGCACCGAGGGGACCCGCTGCAGCGGATCCCCTCAGAGGTGGCGAGGCATGATCAGCTCTCGTCGGTGTGCTCTCCCGGGGGGAGCGCGGCGTCCAGGCCCATGTTCTCGACGAGGCGTTCGAGGTCCTGGAGATTCGTGAACTCGAGGGTGACGCGCCCCTTGCGCTTCCCGACGTCGATGCGCACCGGCGCTTCCAGTCGGTTCGAGAGACGGCTGGTCAGGTCCACGACATGCGGATCATAGGTGCTGCGTCGTGCCGTCCGGGTGGCCGGCTGCTGGCCGCCCCGTGCCACGAGACGTTCCACGGCACGGACGCTCAGGCCCTCCTGCACGATGCGCTGCGCGAGCTCTTCCATCATCCGCGGGTCGTCGAGAGAGAGAAGAGCTCGAGCATGACCGGCGCTGATCGCGCCGCTGGCGAGCCTGCGCTGGACGAGCGCCGGCAGGCGCAGGAGGCGCAGGGTATTGGTGATCTGGGGACGCGAGCGGCCGATCCGGTCGCCGAGCTCGTCCTGGGTGCAGCCGAAGTCCTCGAGCAGCTGCTGATAGGCGTTGGCCTCTTCCAGCGGGTTCAGCTGAGTGCGGTGCAGGTTCTCCAGCAGCGCGTCCCGGAGCAGGTCATCGTCGCTGGTCTCGCGGATGATCGCGGGGATCGAGAGCAGGCCGGCACGGCGCGCTGCCCTCCACCGGCGCTCGCCCATGACCAGTTCGAAGGATTCGCCGTCGTCGGTGACCGCGATCGGGCGCACGACCACTGGCTGGAGAACTCCGACCTCGCGCAGCGAGTGGGAGAGCTCGTCGAGCTCGTCGTCGTCGAACATCGTGCGCGGGTTGCGGGGGTTCTCCCGCACCTCGTGGATCGGGATCTCGGCGAACTCGGCTCCCGGCACGCTCACCAGGCCCCGGTCGTGCGGAGCGTTCTGCTCGGGAGCGGCGTCGGCAGCAGGCGCCCGCGTCACGGCCTCCGGCTCTGCGGCGTGGGACTCCTTGTTCCCTGCTGGGCTCTCGCCGCCCGTCTCCGCAGGGGCGGGTGTGTCATCAGCCGGTTCGGTCCGGGCGGCGGTCGGGGTGACCTCTTCCACGTCCACGACCGGGCTGTTCTCGGTCGCGTCGGCGCTGTCGGAGGTCGAGGTCTCGGTGGCCGTCGAAGCACCCTCGGCCTTCGCAGTCTCTGCGGCCGCGGGGGCGCTGACCGGCGACGTACTCGTCACGGCCGCCGGTGGCGCAGCAGTGGTCCCCGGCTCCTCCGCCTCGGTGTCCGCGACGCTGGGAGCGGCATCCTTCGCGGCTCCCGCCCGCTTGGTGGAGGAGGACTTCGGTGCAGCATCCTTCGATGCAGAGGACGACGTCGACGGCGTCGAGGGGGTCGCAGTCTTCGCGGTCTTGGTCTGCGCGGTCTTCGTCCCTGCAGCCTTGGTGCTCGATGCCTTCGACTCCGCTGTCCGAGAGCCCGCAGCCTTGGCGCCCGATGTCTTCGACCCGGTGGCCTTCGTCCCGGAGGTCTTCGGCACGACTGCTGTGGACTGCTTCGCTCCGCTGCTGCTCGTGCCCTTCGTGGCGCGGCTGGCGGTGGTGGTGCGCGCGGGCGAATCCGCGGTCTTCTCGGCCTCCTCCTTCGTGGTCGGAGACGGGGAGCTCGACGGCGAGTCGGAGCTGCTGGTCGTCGCCGAGCGACGCCCTGCGCCGTTCCCGGAGCGGCTACGACGCTCGGCGGCGGCACGGGCCATCCCGGTGGCCAGGTCATGGGCACCGGCCCGCTCACGCTGGGCGTTCTCCTCCTCGCGCGAGACCGTCTCCCCGGAGAAGAACATGTCCACCGGCCGACTGCTGCCACTGTCGGCCTCAGAGCTCGTGGCCGGGCGCGTGCGCGTACGAAGCTCCTGCTCAGGCACGGGGGTCGAACCAGCGCCCGGGATCAGGGCACCGAGTCCTCTGCCGAGTCCTCGCTTCTGCGTCATGGCCGTTGTCCTTCCGAGAAATGTCGTCGCCATCGGGGTATCCCCGGGTCCTGCGTGCACCATCGCGCCAAAGCTCCGTGGAGCGGAGTCAGGGGGCGGGACGGGAGTTCAGTTCATGGGCTGCTGCTCGATACGCGAGCGCACCGCTCGAGCTCGGATCGTAGGTCAGCACCGTCTGGCCGTAGCTCGGCGCCTCGGAAATACGCACCGAGCGCGGGATCGAGGTCTCCAGCGTCTGCTCCGGGAAGTGATCGCGGACGTCCTGGGCCACCTGGGCGGCCAGACGAGTCCGAGCGTCGTACATCGTGAGCATGATCGAGGAGACCACCAGATCCGGATTCAGATGCTGGCGGATCAGATCGATGTTGTTCAGCAGCAGCGAGAGGCCCTCGAGGGCGTAGTACTCGGCCTGGATCGGGATCAGCACCTCGCGCGCGGCGACCAGCGCATTGACCGTCAGCAGACCCAGGGAGGGCGGGCAGTCGATCAGCACATAGTCCAGCGGCTCCAGACCCTGCTGCTCACGCTCCTCGAGAAGGTCGCGGATCGCGTTGCGCAGCCGGTTCTCACGGGCCACCAGCGAGACCAGCTCGATCTCGGCACCGGAGAGGTTGATGGTGGCCGGCGCGCAGAACAGTCCCGTCATCTCGGGGACCTGCTGGATCACCCCGGACAGCGGAGCGGACTCCACCAGCACCTCGTACATGCTGGGCACCTCGGCGTGGTGCTCGATGCTCAGCGCGGTCGAGGTGTTCCCCTGCGGGTCGGCATCGATCACCAGCACGTTCAGACCACCCATGGACAGCGCCGCAGCGACATTCACGGTGGTGGAGGTCTTGCCGACCCCGCCCTTCTGATTCGCGACGGTGATGATCCTGGTGCCGCCCGACCGTGGGAAATCAAGACCCTCGAGCTTCTTCCGGCGGGCGTGATCCCGGGTGAGCTCTCGCATCAACGGGGTATCTTCCATCGCGCCGCGTCCCGGGGAGGAATCATCGCGCTGTTCAGCCACGTGCGTCTCCCTTCCTGGTCGCCTTCGCTCGGCGACGCACTTGGACCACTGTAGTAGGAACCTCGACCTCGCCCGCCCCGTACTGCGAGATGGTGGGCTCCACCCCTCCGAGCCGGGTGAGGACCTTCTGTGCCTTCTCCACCTCGTCCGCCGCCGAGGAGCCCTTCATGGCCAGCAGCGAGCCGCCCTCGGCCACCAGGGGCAGCGTCCAGCGCGCCAGCTTGTCGAGGGCGGCGACCGCCCGAGCGGTCACCACGTCGAAGCTGCGGGTGCCCTGCAGCTCCTCCGCCCGGGCCCGCAGCACCTCGAGGCCGAGACCCAGCTCGGCATCGACTTCCTCGAGCCAGGAGGCGCGGCGCTGCATGGTCTCGATCAGGGTGACCTGCAGCTCCGGGCGCGCGATCGCGATCACCACACCGGGCAGCCCAGCCCCCGACCCGACGTCCGCGAGGGTGCTGACGGGGTGATCGAGAGCATCGATCCCGTCGACCATCAGCGCACAGTTCAGCAGATGCCGTTCCCAGAGCCGTTCGACCTCGCGCGGGCCGATCAGCCCGCGCTCGGGCCCCTGCTCGGCCAGCAGCGCGACGAAGCGCTCGGCGAGCTCGAGACGCTCTGAGAAGAGACGCTCGGCCGCCGGACGCAGAGAATCGGGCAGGGGGTGCATGACGGGCCTCAGGATGCCGGGTAGATCACGACGTGACGGTTCTTGCCGTCACCGTCGGACTCCGAACGCAGACCCTCGCGTTTGGCGACGTCATGGACGACCTTGCGCTCGAAGGGGTTCATCGCACGCATCGGCACCGCCGAGCCCGCCTCCTTCGCCTCCGCGATCGCTGTCGCGGCGAGCTCCTCGAGGCTGTTCTTGTGCTCCGCGCGGAAACCGCCGATGTCGAGCATCAGGCGGGAGCGCTGTCCGGTGCGGGTCTGCACGGCCAGGCGTGCGAGCTCCTGGAGGGCATCCAGCAGCTCGCCCTTGGGCCGGTTGAGGCGGACGAGCCTGTCCGCGCCGCGGATCTCCAGGGAAGCGCGGTCTCCGTCGACATCGATGTCCATGTCACCGTCGAGGTCGGCGATGTCCAGCAGCTCCTCGAGGTAGTCGGCGGCGATGTCGCCCTCCTCCTCGAGACGGCGCAGCCGCTCCTCGGAGGTCTCTGCCGGATCCTCGCCGTCGGCCGTGGCGGCATCCTCGGTCGCAGTGCCGTCTGCAGCGGCGTCGTCGGCTGCGGCATCGGATGCCGCGACGGGGGCGGACTCAGCAGTCTCAGATACCTGGGGGGTCTCTGCTGCCTGAGCAGTCTCGTCCGGCTGAGCGGTCTCGTCCGCCTGTGCCGTCTGTGATGCCTGAGTCGTCTCTGGCGCCTCGGTCTCGAAAGGCCGCTGCGAGCTGTTCTCCTCCGCCGCGGTGGAAGCAGGCGTGCCGTCGTTGACGTTCATTCGGTCCTCCGGGGAATCCTGGGATGAGGGGATGCGCCCCGGGAGCGACTGTGCTCCCGGGGGCCAGGTCACTTCTTGCGCTTCTTCTTCGCGCCCTTGTTCAGAGCATTGCTGGCCTGCGTCGGCGGGGTCGGCGTCTCGCCGGCGGCTTCCTGCGCCTTGCGACGCTCCTCGGCGGCCTTCGCGCGCATCTCTCGGGCGCGCTCGAGCTTCTCCTCGTCGGAGAGCTTCTTGCCGCCCTTGCCCTTGCTGGAGGGCTGGACCCGGATCGGGGCCTCAGGTTCCGGCTCCGCGGAGACCTTCTTCGCCGGCGTGAAGTCCAGCGGCTCCAGGCCCTTCTTCTCCCGCTTGGCGTTGATGCGCTCCTCGCGCTCCTTGGCTGCGTCCGAGCCCGGGGTCGGGGCGGCGTTGATGACGATGTACTGCTGGCCGAAGGTCCACACGTTGGTGGTGAGCCAGTAGATGAGCACACCGATCGGCATGCTCGGTCCCGTGATCACGTAGATGAACGGGAGCATGTACAGCATCATCTTCTGAGTGCTGGCCATCGGGCCCTCGAGGGCAGCCTTGGGCATGTTCTTCATGGTCAGGGACTTCTGGGTGAAGAAGGTGACCGCGGACATGCACGCGATGATCAGACCCGCGAGGATCTTGGTGGAGATCCCGCCGTCGCCGGACTTCAGGAAGCTGTCGGCGATGGTGACGCTTCCGAGAAGGGTGGAGTTCGAGGCGCTGCGCGCGAGCTGTTCGGTGAGCGGACCGAAGGCCTCGCCCGCGGCGGCCTCCGGCAGCTTGTAGTACAGCACCCGGAACAGGCCGAAGAAGATCGGCATCTGCAGCAGCATCGGCAGGCACGAGGAGAACGGGCTGGCGCCCGCCTCCTTGTAGACCGCCATGGTCTCTTCTGCCATCTTCTGCTTCGAGGCCTGGTCGGTCTTGCCCTTGTACTTCTTCTGCACGGCCTGCAGCTCGGGTGAGACCATCTGCATCGCCCGCGAGGCACGGATCTGGCGCACGAACAGCGGAATGATCAGCGTACGGACCACGACCGTGAGGCCCACGATGGACAGGACCCAGGTGAGGCCTGAGTCCGGCTCCATGAACACCGACAGCAGCGCATGGAACTTCACCATGAGCCATGCGACGGCCCACTCGATGGGGTACAGGGGATTCATCGGCCTGGTCTTCCTGCCGCACGGATGCGCATGTCGTTCATGCGAGGTGACGGCTGTGGTCGGGAGTCTTGGACAAGAGTAGGCCCTAGGGGGCCGGGCGCCGCAGTCGGCGTGGATTCCTCCACATGCCGGGAGCAGGTACCGGATCCAGCCCCCCGGAGGAGAAGGGATTGCAGCGCAGGATCCGCCCGGTGGTGAGCAGGAGACCCTTGATCGCACCGTGCTCCCGCAGGGCGTCCATGCCGTACTGGGAGCACACCGGGTCGTACCGGCAGGCGGGCGGGGTGTAGGGAGAGATCCCCACCTGATAGCCGCGCACCGGCAGCATCAGCAGCCGGCGCGGCAGACGTCGGAGACCGGACCCGAGTCCGTGCCCCGTCGCCGGGTTCATCGCACGCTCTCCGCACGCCGGTCGAGCTTGCGCTCGGCGGTGGAGAGGGCGGAGTCGACGTCGGCCCGGAGGTCGGCGAACACCTGGGCGTCGATGCCCGGCAGCGCCCGCAGCACGACTGCCGAGCCCGGTGGCATGGTCGCCAGCTGCGGGCGGATGATCTCCCGCAGCCGACGCGTGACGCGGTTGCGCACCACGGCGTTGCCGATCTTCTTGGACACGACGAATCCCACGCGGGGTGCCTCGTCCCCCTGCGTCAGCAGGGTGAGGTGCACGACCACGTGGGATCGGGCGCTGCGCACACCACCACGGGTGACAGCACGGAACTCGTCACCGGTGTGGAGCCGGTGACGGGACCAGCTCACGGCGTCACCGCGACTGCTCCGCGGAGCGTCTCGACGGCTCGCCTCAGGCGGAGATCTCGGCGCGGCCCTTGGCGCGGCGGGAGTTCAGGATGGCGCGGCCGGCGCGGGTGCGCATGCGGGCGCGGAAGCCGTGCTTCTTGGCGCGACGACGGATGTTCGGCTGGAACGTGCGCTTGCTCATGGTTCTCCTCGATCGTGGGCACGAACGTGCCCCTCGCGGTGGTCTGTGGTCTGCTGCACGAACGGGAAGTCCGGGCGCACCCGCCGAGACGGGGCGGCTGCCGAGGTCCGATCCGATGCCGGAGTGGGTCCGCAGTGGATCCGGGAACCGGTTCGGGACGGCGCGCAGCGCTGACTGCACGATTTTAGGCACGGGGGTGCACCAGGTCAACGTCTCAGCGCTTCTGC
>JAKDUN010000420.1 GCA_030457675.1 Brachybacterium sp.
GACCGGACGGTGCGGCGAGGGGCGAATCGAACCGGTGCTGCGCATACCTCGGGATGCGGGTGTGCTCACGTCCCCGTGATCACGACCCGACCGAGCTGACGGATGAGCCTCTCCTGCGCGACTCCTGTCGGCGACCATGCCGCACGAGTTGCCGAGACTTTCGTCAAGCTTTCGTTGTGGCCCTTAACTTAACGGGCAGTGTGGCGTAGGTCAAGAAGTTCCCGAAAACTTGCCAGATGCACTCAGATTCGCGTATCGCGTCCCCTGACCTGCCCAGATAGTGCGCCGCCACCAGCAGAACGCGCTCCAGTGCGCATCGACGGCAGGTAACGGTCCTGCAACTGTGGCTCGACAAGTAACGAAAGTTTCGGGCATGATGGGCGTCTGCCGCCATCGGCGGAACTCTGCCCGCCTCCAGGAGGAGCCATGACGCCACCTCGTCGCCCCCGCGGCCTGTTCACCGATCTCACCGAGGGCGTCTACTGGTTCCTGGTGACGGACGTGCTCCTCGTGCTGGCCGTCGCACCGACACTCGTGCTGTGGACGGTGACGGCGCCCTCCGCGCTGAGCTCACTGCTGTTCGTGGTCGCGGCGCTGCCGCTGCTGCCGGCCCTCTCGGCGGGCCTGTACGCGTGCCGGGCCTGGCGGGAGGAGCAGGAGCTGGTCCCGGCCCGTCACTTCCTGCGGGGGTACCGGCTCAATGCGCTGGAGAGCCTCGCCGTGGGTGTCCCGCCGCTGCTGGTGCTGGCGCTGGCGACCTTCAACCTGGGTCGCCCGGCCGCCGGCGGGTTCGGCGTGGGCACGATCGCCTTCCTGGTGGTGGGGGCGGCAGCGATGCTGATGCTGGTCCGCGCGCTCTCGATCGTCTCCCGCTTCACCTTCCGGCTGCGGGACGTGCATCGGCTCGCGGCGTTCACGCTGCTGACGAAGCCGCTGCCCACGCTGGCGCTGCTCTCCCTGGGGGTGCTGACCCTCGGCGGCGCCCTGCTGATCGGCGAGTTCCTGCTGCTGGTCACCGCGTCGCTGCTGGTGTACGCGCTGTGGGTCTCGGAGCGGCCCGTGGCCGAGATGCTCGAGGAGCAGTTCGTGGCCCCTGCTGTCAGCCCCGAGCAGCCTGGCGAGGACGCACCAGCTGCAGCTCCCCACCACCTCGAGGGATCGTGAACCCGACGCCCTGCCCGTCCAGCTCGAGCCGATAGTCCCCGGCGAAGCCCTGCACCGCCAGGACGCCCTCGGCGTCGGTGCGCAGCGCCCGGTCCTGCACCCACCACTCCTCGTGGAGGAGCTCCCGGAGCGCGTCGTAGCCCGGCTTGGGGGTGCCGTCGGCGCGCACCAGGCCTGCCGGGGCCCCGAGCCAGGCGCCGGCGTCGCCGAGGCCCCAGTAGGTCAGGGATTCGACGGCGGGCTGGGCGAGGACGGTGCGGTAGTGCCGCACGAGCTCGTCCGCCTGGCGCGCCTCCCCCTCGGGGGTCGAGGGCCAGGAGTCGACGACGTGGTCGTTGAGGTCGACGACGTGGGCGGGCATGAGCTCGCCGGAGAGCAGCGTGGTCTCGGTGAGCTGGATGGGCAGGTCGAAGCGGGAGAAGCGCTCGATGACCTCGGCGATCTGCGCCTCGCCGCGATAACCCTGGTGCATGTGGGTCTGCAGGCCGATGGCGTCGATCTCGAGCCCGGCCTCCAGGCAATCCTCGATGACGTCCTCGAAGTCCGAGGACAGGTCGAAGTCGTTCAGCACCAGCCGGGCGTGGGGGTCGGCGGCACGGGCGGTCTCGAACGCGAGGCGGATGACGTGCATCCGGCCGCGCGCCCGCGCGAGGCGGGTGACGGCGTTCTCCTCGGCGGTGAACTCCGGGAGGATCACGGTCTCGTTGATCGCGTCCCACTGCTCGATCAGCCCGGCGAAGTCACTCGCCTCACGCGTGATCCTGCGGCGCACGGCCTCCTCGACGTCGGCGGGCTCCTTCTCGAGCAGCCAGGTGGGAGCCAGGGTGTGCCACAGCAGCGGATGACCCTTCAGCCGCACCCCGTGCGCGCGCAGCCCCTCGGCGAGCCGGTGCAGCCGGGCCGTGTCCGGGGCGCCGGGGGTCTGCTCGAACCAGCGCCAGTAGAAGGGCAGGGTGGCCTGGTTGAACAGGTCCAGCCAGAGCCGGGTGTGCGCATCGGGCTCCTGCGGGCGCAGCTCGAAGGCGGAGCAGCCGAAGCCGAAGGCATGGCTGGTCTGCGCGATGCGCGCCTCCTCCCCCGCCCGGGCCGCACCCTGCTCGTCGACCAGGCGGAGGCGGAGGGTCTCGACGCGGTCCCCCGGTGCCCGAGTGGTGGCCGGGGTGGTCATCGCCCACCCCCGCCGGCCGGGGCCGCGGCACTGCCGGCGGTGCGGGGCGACTCGGGCCGCAGCGCCACCGGGGAGACGGTCACCGGGGTGTCCAGCACGGCGCGACCGGG
>JAKDUN010000065.1 GCA_030457675.1 Brachybacterium sp.
ACTCTCGTGATCGGTGGCGCCGGATACATCGGATCGCACGTGGTGCGACTCCTCCTGGAGCAGGGGCAGAAGGTGATCGTGGTCGATGACCTCTCCACGGGTCTGCGCCGCCGTACGGAGGGGGCGGAGCTGATCGAGCTCGACGTGACCCACCCGGACGCACGCGAGAAGCTCGCCTTCCAGATGCGGGCCGCCGGCGCCGATTCGGTGATCCACTTCGCCGCCCACAAGCAGGTCGGCGAATCCGTCGAGAACCCCGAGATGTACTGGCACGACAACATCGGCGGGCTCGCCAACGTGCTGGCCGCCTGTGCGAGCGCCGAGGTGCGCGATGTGGTCTTCTCCTCCTCGGCGGCCGTCTACGGCATGCCCGACGTCGACCTGGTCACCGAGGAGCTCCCCCCGCAGCCGATCAACCCCTACGGCGCGACCAAGTACGTGGGGGAGTGGATGCTCGCCGACGCCGAGCGCGCCCATGACATGCGCACCGTCGCCCTGCGCTACTTCAACGTCGCCGGGGCCGGCTGGCCGGAGCTGGCCGACACCGCCGTGATGAACCTGGTGCCGATCGTGCTGGATCGCCTCGAGAAGGGGCAGTCGCCGGTGGTGTTCGGCGATGGCTACGACACGCCCGACGGCACCTGCATCCGCGATTACGTGCACGTGCTCGACCTCGCCCACGCCCACATCGCCGCCCTGGACTACCTCCGCGGCGAGGAGCGCCCGCACCGCACCTTCAACGTCGGCACCGGCGAGGGATCCAGCGTGCTCGAGGTGATCGACGCGATCGCCCGCGCCCAGGGCATCGAGATCACCCCCGAGATCGGGGAGGCCCGCGCCGGGGACCCGGCGCGGCTGATCTGTTCCGGGGATCGCATCGCGAGCACCCTCGGCTGGAAGTCCGAGCACGGCCTGGACGACATCGTCCGCTCGGCCGTCGAGGCACGTGCGGCCGCGATCAGCCCCGACGCGGACGCCTACCCGGAGGCCTGAGCGGCGCATCGGCGGGGCGCGCATCCCCGCCAGGCCCCGCGTCTCGGCCGGGGCCGTGTCGCGTCCTCCGTGTCGAGCGACGGGTGCATCGACTGGCGCTCAGCCAGCACGGAGGGCTGTACAGGGAGTTGCATGCTGGCTCAGCGCCAGTGGATGCAGTGGGCACCCGTGCTGCGAGTCAGACGGGTGATCCGGGCCGCAGATCACGCGGGGCGGGCCCGCGCGGCGCAACCGCGGGGCTCAGGTGAGATAGCGGTAGATCGGATCCTCGGGATCCACGCGCTCGATCTCCATGTTCGAGGCTGCCATCCGCGCCATCAACGGTTCGAGATCCTCACGGTCTCCGATCTCGAGCCCGACCAGCGCCGGACCCTCCTCGCGGTTGTTGCGCTTGATGTAGTCGAACAGCACGATGTCGTCATTCGGCCCCAGCACCCGGTCCAGGAAGCGGCGCAGCGCGCCCGGCTCCTGCGGGAAGGTCACCAGGAAGTAGTGCTTGAGGCCCTCGTGCACGAGGGAGCGCTCCACGATCTCGTTGTACCGGGAGACGTCGTTGTTGCCGCCGGAGACGACCACCACCACATCACCGGTGGACTCCTCGGGATCGGCGGCATCGTGCCCGCCCCGCCCGAGATGCTCGATCGCGCCGGTCGCCACCGCGGTCGCCGTCAACGCACCGGCGGGCTCGGCGATGATCCCCTCGACCTGGTACAGATCGAGCATCTCGGTGCAGACGGCGCCCTCCTCCACCGAGATCAGCTCGGGATTGATGGCCCGCACCATCCGCAGCGGTCCGGCACCGACCCGGCGCACGGCGGCGCCGTCGACGAAACGGTCCATCTCATGGAGGGTGACCGGCCTGCCGGCACGCACCGCTGCGGCCATCGAGACCGCCCCGGCGGGCTCGACCCCGACGATCCGCGTCGAGGGGCTCCGCTCCCGCAGCCAGGCACCGCAGCCCCCGAGCAGGCCGCCCCCGCCGACGGGGAGCACCATCGTGCCCATCTCGCGGCCGTGCTCGAGACGCAGCTGCTCCGCGGCCTCGAGGGCGACGGTGCCCTGACCTGCCATGATCAGCGGATGATCGAAGGGCGGGACCTGCGTGGCACCGGTGCGCTCGGCGTCGTCGGCAGCGGCCTCGGCGGCATCATCGAAGGTGTCCCCGATCAGGATCAGCTCGACCATTGCGCCGCCGATCGCGATGATCCGCTCGCGCTTCTGCCGCGGTGTGGTGCCCGGCACGTAGATGCGTCCGCGGATGCCGAGGGCACGGCAGGCCTGGGCGACGCCCTGGGCGTGGTTGCCGGCGCTCGCCGCGACGACGCCCGCCTCCCGCGCTGTGCGGTCGAGGGAGTCGAGGAAGAGATGGGCGCCGCGGAGCTTGTACGAGCGCACGGACTGCAGGTCCTCACGCTTGAGCCATACCGGCACCCCGGCGAGCTCGCTCAGTCGTTCACTGAGCTGCAGCGGGGTGCGGCGGAGCACCGGAGCGAGTCGCTCCGCAGCCGCTTCGATGTCCGGGGCGCGCACCGGCAGCTCCGCAGCCTGCACCGTCTCCACGGGCTCGGTCATGCTGATCCCTCCTTGGTCGTCCCCGGAGAGGCGACGGTCTCGGATGTGTCGATGGACTCGGAGCTGTCGATGGTCGCGGAAGAATCGATGACCAGGGCCGTCGCCATCGCGGCCACTCCTTCGCCGCGTCCGGTGAGCCCCAGGGCATCGGTGGTGCTGCCCGAGACGGTGACCGCTGCGCCGGCAGCCCCACTCATCGCGGCGCAGGCCTCCTCGCGGCGCCCGGACAGCCGGGGGCGGTTGCCGATCACCTGGACCGAGATGTTGCCGATCCGGAATCCGGCCTCTCGCACCCGGCGGGCGGCCTCGCCCAGCAGGCGCGCACCGGAGACTCCGGCCCACTCCGGCCGGTCCGTCCCGAAGTGGGATCCGAGGTCGCCGATCCCGGCAGCGGAGAAGAGGGCGTCGCAGGCGGCATGGCAGGCGACATCGGCGTCGGAGTGGCCGGCGAGTCCCGGCTCTCCCTCCCAGCGCAGCCCCGCCACCCACAGCTCCCGGGCGGCGTCGACCGGGGCGAAGGCGTGCACGTCCACCCCCATGCCCACCCGGGGGAGCGGCGTGGGGGCGGGGATGGTCATCGCCGTTCGTCCACGGGTCCTGCGCCGGTGGCGTCGATCCGTGCCAGCAGACGGTCGATGTCGTCGTAGGTGACCTGCGGATTCGTGCCCAGCAGCAGCGGCATCCCGGACACCTGCGGGATGCCGAGGGCATCCGGCAGATCCACGGTGCTGACCACCAGGTCTGCCTGGAAGTCGGCCGAGAGCAGATCCATGACGGTGGCCTGGACGACGTGCGCCTCGCGGCCGCGGGAGGCGATGTGGTCGCGCACCTGCTCCGCGACCAGTGCGGACGTAGCGATCCCGGCGCCGCACACGATGGCGATGGTGAGCATTCGATCTCCTGGACTGTGGTGGGGTGGAGGGCGGATCTCCGATCTCCTGCGGTCCTCCGCAGCGGGAGCACCGGCGAGGATCGATTCTGTCACGTCCTCGCTGGGTGATCCACGCGCTGGGTGATCCACGCGCGGTCCGCGGGCGTCTACGATTGCCCGCGTGACCCAGCCTCGCCGCCCCCGCACCCCCCGCCTGCACGGCCGGGCCGCCGGCGTGGTGCTCGCCGGAGGCTCGGGCACCCGGGTGGGGGCCGGGATCAACAAGGCGTTCCTGCCACTGGCCGGGCGCAGCATCGCGGCCTGGGGCCTGAACACGCTCGCCGCCGTCGAGGGCATCGGGATCCTCGTCTTCGTGGTCCGTCCCGACGATCTGGAGCACGCACGCTTCGTCAACGCCCGGGAGACGGACTCCCCGCTGGAGATCATCACCGGCGGGGAGACCCGTCAGGAGTCGGAGCTGCTCGCCCTGCGCCACCTCGCCGACCGCATCGACAGCGGCGCCATAGACACCGTCCTCATCCACGACGCGGCCCGCCCACTGGTCTCCCACGGTCTCGCCTCGGCGGTGCTGCATGCGGCGCTGGAGGCCGGAGGCGCCGTCCCCGGCATCCCCGCCTCCGACATCGCGCCCGTGGGCGCCGGCGACACCCTCGGAGCGATCCCGGCTCCTCGTCAGGGCCCCCTGGTGCGCGTGCAGACCCCGCAGGGCTTCCACGCCGCGACGATCCTGGATGCCTACGAGGCGGCTGCGCGCGACGGCTTCGTGGGCACGGACACCGCCTCCTGCGCCGAGGAGTACACGGACATCCCGGTCGCCTGGGTGCGGGGCGAGGAGACCAACTTCAAGATCACCTACGCACAGGATCTGCTCCTGGCCCAGGACGTGGTCAGCGCGCTAGGTTTGAGGTCCCGGTGAGGAGGAGTCGATGAACATCGAGGAGAGCAATCTGCGCTGCACCGCCTGCGATCAGGAGGCGGAGCACGTGGTGGTCTATGCCGGTCGTTTCGTGTCCCAGATCCAGTGCACCGGATGCGGTGCCGTGACCAGGCTCGATGTTTCTGACGCCTATCTGCCCGACCTGCGTCAGCGCATCTCCAGCAAGCCCCGGCGCCTGATGCGGAGGCTGCGGCGCGATCCCGGGGAGCTGGCGAGCAGCCTGCCGATGAGCACGCTGTCCAAGCCCGGCCGGATGGCGGCGGAGTTCCGGACGGTGTGGAGGAGCCGACGAGGCGGCTGAGAACGCGCGGGGCGCGAGGCCGCCCGTCGGCTCAGCCGTGGCGCGCGAGCCCGTGGCGGTGGGAGGTGTCCCGGGCCAGTCCCAGGGAGATCTGCGCCTGCCAGAGGCTGAGGCGGTCCAGCACCGCGAACCCGGCGTGCGAGCCGTGCACCGTGCGCACCCGCGCCCCGTGCTCCAGCGCCGCGCGGATCTCGTCGAAGCCGCCGGCGTCCGCGGGGGTCTCGCCGGCGGCGAGCGCGGACTCGAGCGTCCGTCGGCGCAGCAGTCGCGGGCTCTGCAGCCCCGCCAGGGTCGAGCGGTCGATATTGCGCAGTCCGTCGGGGCGGACCTCCTTGACGGAGTCCGTCATGGAGATCACCGGGACCACGGCGTCATCATCCTGGCGCAGCGCGACCAGCACCCCGTGGACGACCTCGCTCGGGGTGAGCGCACGCTCTGCGTCATGGATCAGCAGCAGCTCCTCCTCGCTCCGCTCCAGCGCGGCGCGCAGCGCCGCGTCGCGGCCCCCGGCGACCGCGATCACGGGCAGGCTCCGACCCAGCGTCTCGCGCAAGGAACGGTGAGCGGCCTCCCCGGTGATCACCAGCGGGGCGGGCAGGCCGACACCGTGCAGGGTGCTCAGGAGCCGATCGATGAGACGCGAGCCCCCGAGCCGTTCGAGGCACGGGACAGAGGCCCCCGGGGACAGGCCCGGGGCAGGAGGTGCGAGCGCGAGGACGACCGGCCGCACGGCGACCGGGAGCGAGGGGGAGGACACGGGGGAGGAAGCGCTCAGGAGGCGAGGACCTCGTCGAGGATGGTCTCGGCGCTGGCCTCGTCGGTCTTCTCCGCCAGTGCGAGCTCGGAGACCAGGATCTGTCGCGCCTTGGAGAGCATCCGCTTCTCCCCGGCGGACAGCCCGCGGTCCTGATCGCGACGCCACAGGTCGCGCACGACCTCGGCGACCTTCTTCACATTGCCGGAGGCGAGCTTCTCGACGTTCGCCTTGTAGCGGCGGGACCAGTTGGTGGGCTCCTCGGTGTAGGGCTGGCGCAGCACCTCGAAGACCTCCTCGAGGCCCTCCTTGTCCACGACATCGCGCACGCCGACGAGGTCGACGTTCTCCGCGGGGACCTCGATGGTCAGATCACCTTGGGCCACCTTCAGCTTGAGGTAGGTGCGATCCTCGCCCTTGATGGTGCGGGTCTTGACCTCTTCGATGAGCGCGGCACCGTGGTGCGGGTAGACGACGGTCTCGCCGACGGCAAAATTCATGTGGTGGGTCCCCTTTCCGCGCATCAGTCTAGCACCGAGGGGTCGTGATAAAATGCGTGCCGACCTGGCGGATAGCCCTCTCCGAGGACCTTCGTCCCCGCAGAGAAGACGGCGCGGACCGACCCCGTCACGCTTCGTGTCCCCGGCGTCTCGAGGAGCTCGCGGTGGGGTAACCTGTCAGGGCTGTCCCCGTACGTCCCCGCCGCTCAGCGGCATCGAACAGGAGTCCCCCGTGCGCCGTTCCCGCCGTTCCGTGCTCTCCGCCGCAGCCCTGGGCCTGGCGCTCGCGGCCTCCGGCTGCACGTACATGTCCCCGGTGCAGACCAAGGACTTCTACCCGGCGGCCGACGGCACCAATGCGACGATCATGCAGGACGAGTCGTTCTACGCCGGTGTGCGCAACGCTGTGGTCGTCTTCGACGCCGAGGGCGCGAACCCGGTCTTCTACACCTCCGCGGTGAACTACTCGGACGAGGAGACCACCGTCGAGATCGAGGGCCTCGTCGAGGGCGCGAGCGTGTTCACCGCCAGCGTCCAGGTCCCTGCCCACGGCACCGTCGAGATCGGTCCGCAGGAGGGACAGCAGTCGGTCCCGATCGACTCTGTCGATGTCGTTCCGGGGGCGATCATCGAGCTGGAAGTCGTCGCCGCCGACCAGAGCACCACCATCTCCCTGCCGACGCTGACGACGTCCCTCGACCATTTCACGTCCGAGGAGCCGGCCGCCGGCTGATCGGCGCCCGCTCGACGTGCAGAACGCCCCGCAGCCCGAGCTGCGGGGCGTTCTGCGTCAGAGCCGTCGTCCGGTCAGCTGCCGGAGTCGAACTTGTAGCCCAGACCGCGCACCGTGACCAGACGCACCGGGTTCCGGGGGTCGTCCTCGATCTTCGCGCGCAGACGCTTGACGTGCACGTCGAGCGTCTTGGTGTCGCCGACATAGTTCGCTCCCCAGACCCGGTCGATGAGCTGTCCGCGGGTGAGCACCCGGTCCACGTTTCGCAACAGCATCTCGAGCAGCTCGAACTCCTTCAGCGGCAGCGCCGCCTCCTCGCCGCGCACCTCGACCACGTGACGCTCCACGTCCATCATGATGCCGCCGGCGCTGAGGACGGAGTCGTCCTCCCGCTCCGCGGAGTCCTGGCCGCGTCGCAGCACGGCCTTGACCCGGGCCAGCAGCTCCCGGGACGAGTACGGCTTGGTGACGTAGTCGTCGGCACCGAGCTCCAGGCCCAGCACCTTGTCGAACTCATCGTCCTTGGCGGTCAGCATGATGACCGGCACGCTGGAGCTGCGCCGGATCTCGCGGCACACCTCGGTGCCGCTCATCCCGGGGAGCATGAGGTCCAACAGCACCAGGTCGGCGCCGTGGGTGGTGAAGATCCGCAGCCCATCGGTGCCGTTGTCCGCCACCGCGACCTCATAACCCTCCTTCCGTAGGGAGTACGAGAGCGGATCGGAGAAGGACTCCTCGTCCTCCACGATCAGGATGCGTGTCATGTCAGCGTGCCTTTCCCGACCGGTGACCGGTCGCGATGGTGGGTGCGGGGTGCTCCGCGGCCTGTGCGCCGTGCGCAGCCCGCGCGGAATCGGCGGCCGCCTCCTGCCGTGCCCCGGCGGTGATGGTCTCGGTGCGTCCCATCTCGGGGAGCCGCAGCGTGAAGGTCGATCCCTGTCCGGCCAGGGACCAGGCGGTGACCTCGCCGCCGTGGTCGTTCGCGATGTGCTTGACGATCGCGAGCCCCAACCCGGAGCCGCCGGTGGCGCGGGACCGTGCGCGGTCCACCCGGAAGAACCGTTCGAAGACCCGCTCCAGGTGCTCCTTGGAGATGCCCATGCCCTGGTCCTTGACGGATATCTCGACCATGCCGTCCTCGCGCCGGATGGAGACCCCGACCCGGGTGCGGGGATCGGAGTAGGCGATCGCATTGGAGATGAGGTTGGACAGCGCGGTGGTGAGCATCGAGGCGGAACCGAAGACCTGCAGACCGTTCGTCCCGCCGACGGCGACCTCGATCTTGGCACCGAGGGCGTAGTTGCGGTTCAGGGCGAGCGCGCTCTCGACCACGTCATCGACCTCGATCGGCGTGGCATCCGGCAGAGCGGAGCTGCCCTGGACCCGGGAGAGCTCGATGATCTCCTGCACCAGATGGGAGAGCCGGTGGGTCTCGCTCTGCATGCGCGCGGCGAACCGGCGCACGGCTTCCGGGTCCTCGGCGGCGTCCTCCATCGTCTCGGCCAGCAGCGTGATCGCGCCGACGGGGGTCTTCAGCTCATGGGACACATTGGCCACGAAGTCCCGTCGGGTCTCCTCGACGCGGACGGCCCGGGTGAGGTCATCGGCCAGCAGCAGCGCGCCGTGCTCGCCCAGCGCACCGATCCGCACGTCGATCACCGCCTCGGAGTCCCCATGGCGCGAGCGCTGAAGAGTCAGGCGCTCGTCCCGGAAGCCGCCGTTGCGGCCGACGTCGGTCGCGAGCTCCATCAGCTCGCTGCTGGCCAGCCGCGGATAGTCACCCTCCGACGCGCGGACGATCCCGTAGGAGTAGGCCAATGGCGAGGCGCGCAGCACGTCGCCGGCGGCATCGAGCACCACGTACGCGGAGGCCAGGATCGCCAGCACCTCGGTCGCCGCCTCGGGGATCGCATGGTCGAGCGGATCGGGCCCGGGACCGCGACGCCGGTCCGTGCGGGCGAGCGTCAGTGTCGCGGCGACGCCGATCACGAGACCGATCGCGCCGGCGAGCACGAGGAGCGCAGACAGGGGCACCTGTACAGCGTAGGCCCCGCGGTGCACCCTGCGTCGCATCGCGCGGCAGGTGAGGCCGATACGGCCATGAGTTCACATGGGAGTTGCTTCGAGTTCACGGCCCGACGCCTCCCGTTCATGGGACCCTGAGAGGATTGCCGCGAGAGGCACCACCGGAATGAGGAGAACCCACATGCGCGAGGCGTACCAGAGCGATCTGCGGCACATCGTCGATGACCTGATCGACATGGCCGAGTTGGTCGGGACGGCACTCGAGGGCGCGACCACCGCGCTGCTCGAGGGAGACCTGGCATTGGCGGAGCGGGTGATCACCGCCGATCCGCACGTGGATGCACGACAGCTGGAGCTGGACGCGAAGGCGGTCGAGCTGCTCGCCCGGCAGTCGCCCGTGGCCACGGACCTGCGCCTGCTGGTCGCGTCGCTGCGCATGAGCTCCTCGCTCGAGCGGATGGGCGACCTGGCCGCGCACGTCGCGCTGATCGCCCGTCGCGCCCATCCCGACCAGGCAGTGCCGGCGCAGCATCGGGAGCAGATCGCTCGGATGTCCGAGCTGGGCCTGACCGCGCTGCAGACCGCATCCCAGGTGATCGAGCACCGGGACCTGGCGCTCGCGGCCCAGGTCGAGGAGCAGGATGACGAGCTCGACGCGCTGATGCACACGATCTCCCGCGAGATCTCCAGCAGCGACGAGAACAGCTACACCAACGCGCAGGTCATCGACCTCACCCTGCTGATCCGCTTCTACGAGCGGATCGGCGATCACGCGGTCTCGCTGGTCCGACGCGTCGGCTTCCTGGTCACCGGCGACTCGCTGGACACGCTCAGCGAGGGCGTGGACGTCCAGGAGTTCTGAGCCTCCGGACCCCGTAGAAGCAGGAGGGGGGCCCCCCGCGCGGGGGGGGGGCCCCCCCGGCGGTCTGGGCGGGGGGGGGGGGCCCCCCCCCCCGGGGGGGGCGGTGGCCCCGTTGGTGTCCCCCTCGGGCGCCTGTTTCTGCGGCGGGGCGCCGGGGGGGGGGGGGGGCCCCCCTCCTGCATGCTCGGGCCGGGGATGGTCACGCCCCCGGCCGGGTGCGGCAGGTCAGCCGCGGTTGGGGCGCGGCCGCCGCATGGTCAGACGCTCGGTGCCCTTCTTGGCACCCCGCTTCGCCCCCATCCGCAGCCCCTGCAGGATCACGCCGGAGACCGTGGCCCACAGCAGCATCTTCCAGATCGGCTCGTCATCCTCCGGATCCTTGATCTGGTCGATCTCGGCCTTCGACCGACCGTCCTTTTTCGCCTGCTTCCGGCGCTGGGCTGCGTCCTTCTGAGCGGCCTTCTGCGCCTTCACGGTGGGGGCGTCCTCGCCGAAGACGGCACCCCAGCCCGCCGCGGCGGCTCTGTTGCCGATCTGGGCCGCGACGATGCCTGCCACGGGGACGGCGATGCTCACGAGCGGATTTGCCACTGTTTCCTCCAGGCGTCGGGTGAACCGGCCGTGCTGCCGGCGGTCGGGATCGAGGTGCTCAGTACGTCCCTGCGTGCTGAGCGTAATAGGTTCCCATGTCGTCCGTGCGCAGAGCCTCGCGCAGCACGTCCATGGCCTCCTCATCGGTGGCGACGACACTGGCGCCGCCACTGGTCGTGGTCGGGCCGGCGTGCGGCACCGAGAGGAAGTGCAGATCGGCGCTGCGGACGGACCGCATGGACAGGCCCAGCTCCACCATCGCCGTCGCGCTCAGCCCGTCATCCGTGGTCAGGAACGGGGAGATGGAGTCGATCGTGTCAGCGAGCTTCCCCGGGTCGCTGAGCGTCTCGGCGCTGATGAGCTTGTCGGCGATGCCCTGGAGGACCGCCTGCTGGTTGCGATTGCGCTGGAAGTCCCCGTCGGAGAACTGCTTGCGTTCGCGGACGAAGGCCAGGGCCTCCTCGCCGTTCAGGGTCTGGGTGCCCTCGGTGAACTGGTGACCCTGCGCCTCGAAGGACTCCGGGATCGCGACGTCGACACCGCCGAGGGTGTCGACCAGGCCTTCGATGCCCTCGAAGTCGATCAGCGCCACATGGTCGATCGGGACCCCGGTGAAGTTCTCGACGGTGGTCACCGCGAGTCCCACACCGCCGTAGGCCAGAGCGGAGTTGATGCGATCCCTGCCGTGCCCGGGCACGTCGACGTAGAGGTCGCGCGGGAACGACATGATGTAGACGTTCTCGTTGTCCTCCGTGATGTGCACCAGCATCATCACGTCCGAGCGCTGACCGCTGACGCCCTGCGCGGCGGCGTCCTCCGCGGAGCGCTTGTCAGAGCCCAGCAGCAGGTAGTTGTGGCCGGTGCCCTCGATCTCCTCGGGCCGTTCGCCGTCGGAGGCGCCGCGGGTGATGTCCACGACCGTGCGCTTCTCATAGGAGTTCTGGAGCCCGCTGAGGTAGTTCCCGATCACCAGGCCGACGCCGAGCACCAGCGCGGCGACCACCCCCAGTGCGATGAGGGCGGCGCGACGTCCGCGACGCCGACCGGGGTCGGGCTGGTCGTCGTCCTCCCAGTCGCCGGGGAGATCGACGTCGGTGGAGTCGGTCATTCAGGTCCCTCTCTGACGGTGCCGCCCAGGGCGGTCACGGGCCCGTCGGCCCCTCGATGTCCGAGGTGCCGTCCGGCACCGGGCGCCGAGGCCCCCGGGTGTAGGCGAGATCCCATATTAGGCGTCCCGCGGCACGACCCTTGCTCTCGAAGCCGGTCTTCACACGACCCTCGAATCGTGGTGCCCATCCGGTGGTGGGCATGTTCGGAGGGATCGCGTCCGAGGAGCGGCCCTCCGGGCGCGGACCCTCGGGGTGCAGCAGCGCGAGTTCGGGGCGCGCATCCAGCAGTGACCGCATGTGATGGGCGTACTGCGCCCAGTCCGTCGCCAGGCGGAACGTCGCGCCGTCGGCCAGCAGCGGCAGCACGGCGTCGAGGAACGGCGGATTGATCAGTCGGCGCTTGTGGTGGCGCTGCTTCGGCCAGGGATCGGCGAAGTACACCCACAGCTGATCGATCGAGCCCTCGCCCAGCAGCGCCGGCAGTGCCCGCTGCGCATCCAGGGGCAGCATCCGCAGGTTCTCGGGGCTCCCGGACCGCTCCACCCTGCTGAGGGTCTGGGCGAGCCCGGGCAGATACACCTCGACGCCGAGATGATCGCGCTCCGGATGGGCGAGGGCGGCGGCGACGATGTTCTCGCCGGTGCCGCTGCCCACCTCGACCACGATCTCGGCGCGGCGGCCGAAGACCTCCGCGAGATCCAGCCGGGTGCCGGCGGCGGGCACGGTGTCGCGGTGACCTCGCGGCGGGTCGACCACGTAGGTGGGGGAGAGGCGGTCCCAGGCGTTCTGCCGGCCCTGCGTGAGGCGTTCGCCGCGCCGGACGAAGGAGACGACCTCTCGGTGCGTGCTCTGCTCCCGGTCGGTCCCGGCGTCGGCGCCGGCGTCGGCATCGTCATCGTCATCGTCGAGGGCGGCAGCGGAGGCGTCGGGGGAGCGCGGATCCGAAGTCATCGGCGGTTCACCGGACCCGACGGACGAGGTCGCCCTCGATGGCGACCTCGACCCCGGGCAGCTGCCGAGTGGCCGGGCCCACCAGCACCTCGCCGGTCGCGGCGTCGAAGCGCGAGCCGTGGCACGGGCAGTCGAGCTCGGTCTCCTCCCGGCGCAGCGCACAGCCGTTGTGGGTGCAGTAGCCGGAGTAGGCGGTGAGGTCCTCGCCCGCGCCGCGGACGATCAGCACGAAGGGCTCCTGCCCGCCGAAGTTCACCAGCGTGCTCTCGTTCTCGGGGATCTCCGCAAGCGGGATCGCACCGTCCTCTGCGCGCAGCGGCTCCGCCGTGCCGAAGCCCTCGTCCTCGGGGGCGCAGGCCGCGAGACCGCCCAGTCCGGCCGCGGTAGCAGGGATCAGAAGGGCATGACGACGGGAGAGGCACGGGCGTTCCATGCCTCCAGGATAGCCAGCCCACGACAGCAGGAGCATCCAGCGAAGTGCCCGTGTGACCGCTCAGACGTCGGCCGCATCCATCGCGCTGGGATCCCAGGCCAGAGTCCTGCGGGTGCGCCAGCCGCGGTTCTTCACCGCGTCCAGGGCCTCGCGCCGGCGTGCCGGGGTGAGGCGGTCGAGGAAGAGCGAGCCGTCGAGGTGGTCGACCTCGTGCTGCAGCGCGCGGGAGAGCACCCCGCCCTCGTCCTCGACGATGACCTCCGCCCCCTCGAGATCGGTGCCGGTGACCCGGGCCCCGCGATGCCGGGCGGTGGGGAAGCCCTCGCCGGGCACGGACAGGCACCCCTCGAGGGTCTCCTCGTCCAGGGCGATGCCGCCGAAGCGCTGCAGCACGGGATTCAGGACCACTCCGCGCTGCAGGGTGCCGTCCGCGTCCTCGCACGAGTAGATGAACAGGCGCCGGCGAGCACCGACCTGAGGGGCCGCGAGACCGGCCCCGGAGGCGGCGTCATTGGTCTCGAACATGTCCGCGACCAGGGTGCGGAGCTCGTCGGTGACCTCGCGGATCGGGCGCGTGCGCTGGGAGAGGGCGCGGTGGCCGACGATGGTGATCGGGCGGACGGTCATGCGGGAGGCTCTCCTGTGCTCGGCGGATCGGAACGCTCGTCGGGGGTGCTTGGGGTGCTTGGGGTGAGCGGGGTGCTGGTGATGCGATGGCGCGTGGGCGGATT
>JAKDUN010000066.1 GCA_030457675.1 Brachybacterium sp.
TCCCCCGTCTCTCTCCCCTGGAGGTCCCCGTGCTCGCGATCGTCTGTCCCGGACAAGGGGCGCAGAAGCCCGGTTTCCTGAACCCGTGGCGCGAACTGCCGGGCATCGAGGAGGCGCTCGCTGCGATGTCAGGGGCTGCCGGCATCGATCTGCTCCATCACGGCATCGAGTCCGACGCGGACACCCTCCGCGACACCGCGGTCGCACAGCCGCTGCTGGTGGCCTCCGGCATCATCGCCGCCTCCGCGCTCTATCAGGACCAGGACCTCCCGACCGCTGACGCCTTCGCCGGTCACAGCGTCGGTGAGCTGACCGCCGCCGCCCTCGGCGGAGTGCTGAGCAACGAGGACGCGATGCGTCTGGTCGCCGTCCGCTCGCAGGCGATGGCGAAGGCCGCTGCGGCTGAGCCCACCTCGATGGCCGCGGTCGTCGGCGGCGTGCGCGAGGAGGTCGTGGCCGCGATCGAGCGTCACGGCCTGCACCCGGCGAACCTCAACTCGGCGGCGCAGGTGGTCGCCGCCGGCTCGGCCGAGAAGATCGCCGCGCTCGCGGAGGACGGACCCGCCAAGGCACGCGTGATCCCACTGCAGGTCGCCGGCGCGTTCCACACCCCGTACATGGCCGGCGCCCGCGACGAGCTCGCCGCTTTCGCCCCGAGCCTGTCCCCCCAGGATCCGACGGTGCCGCTGATCTCGAATGCGGGAGGCGAGGTCATCAGCTCCGGGACCCGCTACCTCGAGCTGATCGTGAACCAGGTCGCCTCCCCCGTCGACTGGGAGGCCTGCATGGCGACCCTGCGCGATCGCGGCGTGACCGCGATGATCGAGGTCGCCCCTGCCGGGACCCTGACCGGACTGGCCAAGCGCGAGCTCAAGGGCATCGCCCTGACGAATCTCCACACCCCCGATGACCTCGATGCCGCCCGCACCCTGGTGCGCGAGCATGCCGGGGCCACCGCCGCCCACGAAGCCCAGGAGAACTGACATGGCCGTCTCCCTCACCACCCAGCCCACCGTCGCCGGCTCGCAGGTCCTCGCCTACGGCGCGGCCCGCGGCGACCTCGTGGTGCCCAACGACGATCTCGTCGGCCCGATCGATTCCTCCGACGAGTGGATCCGCCAGCGCACCGGGATCATCACCCGCAAGCGGGCCGGCGAGGACGTCGGCGTCAAGGACCTCGCGCTCACCGCAGCGCAGGAGGCAATCGAGCGCTCCGGCATCGACCTGGAGACCCTCGACGCGATCATCGTCGCCACCATCACCTTCCCGTACCAGACGCCCTCGCTGGCCACGCTGCTGGCCGGGCAGCTGGGCCGGCCCGATGTCATCGCCTACGACATCTCCGCGGCCTGCGCCGGCTTCGCCTACGGGATCGGCCAGGCCGACTCGCTGATCCGCTCGGGGGCCGCCCGCAACGTGCTGGTGATCGGCGCGGAGAAGCTCTCCGACGTCGTCTCCCCCACCGACCGGTCCATCTCGTTCCTGCTCGGCGACGGCGCGGGCGCGGCGATCGTCGGCCCGAGCGATGAGCCGAAGATCGGCCCCACGGTGTGGGGCAGCGACGGCGACCACTGGGACACCATCCGCATGACCGGATCGCTGACCGGCTTCCGCGACGGTGAGAACGAGTGGCCCACCCTCGAGCAGGACGGCCGCACCGTGTTCCGCTGGGCCGTGTGGCACACCGCGGAGAAGGTCCGCGAGATGCTCGAGAAGTCCGGCCTGACCATCGAGGACGTCGACGTGTTCGTTCCCCACCAGGCGAATATGCGCATCATCGACGAGCTCGCCAAGCAGCTGAAGCTGCCCGAGGACGTCGCGATCGGTCGGGACATCGCCGAGACCGGGAACACCTCGGCAGCCTCGATCCCGCTGGCCACCCACCGTCTGATCGAGGAGGGCGCCGCCAAGAGCGGCGACGTGCTGGTGCAGTTCGGCTTCGGCGCCGGCCTCGCCTACGCTGGCCAGGTGCTGATCCTGCCCTGATCCGGTCTGATCGCACCGTAGGGACTGTCAGCCGCGTCACGCCGTGGGGCGGACACGATCCCCACCAGCCAGTTACCCGTCAGTAGCACGGGTAGTCTGTGACCGCCACACATCCGCACACCCGAAGGAGCACCCATGGCACACACCGAGAACGAGATCCTCGCGGGCCTCGCCGAGATCGTCAACGAGGAGACCGGTGTCGCCACCGAGGACGTCAAGCTCGACAAGTCCTTCACCGACGACCTCGACATCGACTCCATCTCGATGATGACCATCGTGGTCAACGCCGAGGAGAAGTTCGACGTCCGCATCCCCGACGAAGAGGTCAAGAACCTGGCCACCGTCGGCGACGCCGTCAAGTACATCGAGGGCGCTCAGGACTGAGCCCCGCCAGACGCCCGGGACGATCCAGTCCCGGGCGTCGCCGTTTCGCCTGCCGCCCCGACCCGGAGGTCCGTATGTCCGCTCCCCGTTCCCGTGTCGCCGTGACCGGCCTCGGCACCGTCAGCCCCCTCGGCGGTGACGTGACCTCCACCTGGGAGGCAGCCCTGGCCGGGACCTCCACCGCGCGCACCTTCGACAACGACTGGAAGGAGCGCTACGGGCTGTCCGTGGACTTCGCCTGCCAGCTGGTCCCCGGTGCGCTCGACTCGCTCAGCCGACCGGAGTCCCGGAAGCTGGACCCCTCCGGTCAGTACTCCATGGTCGCCGCGCGCGAGGCCTGGGCCGACGCCGGCGCCCCCGAGGTCGCCCCCGAGCGGCTCGGTGTCGTGGTCGGCACCGGCATCGGCGGGATCTGGACAACGCTGGACCAGTGGGACGTGGTGCGCGAGCGCGGCGCCCGCCGGGTCAATCCGTTCACCGTCCCGATGCTGATGGCCAACGGATCGGCCGCACAGATCTCCATGGAGCTCGGTGCCCGTGCCGGCGCCCACACCCCCGTCTCCGCCTGCGCCTCCGGCGCCGAGGCCGTGGCCCTGGGGATGAGCATGATCCGCGACGGCCGGGCCGACGTGGTCGTCGTCGGCGGCACCGAGGCGTCGATCCATCCGATGACGATCGCCGCCTTCGCGAACATCCGCGCCCTCTCGACCCGCACCGATGACCCCGAGCACGCCTCGCGTCCCTACGACGTGGACCGCGACGGTTTCGTCCTCGGCGAGGGCGCCGCCATCCTGGTTCTGGAGAGCGAGGAGCACGCCGCTGCCCGCGGGGCCCGCGTCTACGCCTACGCCGCCGGGCGCGGCATGGCCTCGGATGCGCACCACATCTCGGCACCGTCGGCCGAGGGCCAGGCGCGCGCGGTGCGCGAGGCCGTCGAGGATGCCGAGCTCGCCGCCCGCGACATCGTCCACGTCAACGCCCATGGCACCTCCACCCCGCTCGGCGACATCAACGAGCTCAGCGCGGTCTCCGACGCGCTGGACGGGGTCACCGACCAGATCGTGGTCACCTCGACCAAGTCGATGACCGGTCACCTGCTGGGCGGCGCCGGAGCGCTGGAGTCCGTGTTCTCGGTCCTGGCCGCTCACCACCGGACAGCACCGCCGACCATCAACATCGACACCCTCGATCCCGAGGCGCAGATGCGGGTCGCGCAGAACGCCCCGGCCGAGCTGCCCGGCGGCGACATCGCCGTGCTGAACAACGCCTTCGGCTTCGGCGGCCACGACATCGCGGTGGTCTTCACCAGCGCCTGAGTCGCAGAAGGCTCGAGTGCCCGAGTGCTGCACCCGGCACCGCTCACGAACGGCGAGCCATGCCGTCGGTCGCAGTCGCCCGGTTCAGCTGACGCGGTGCAGCCAGCGCATCGGCACGCCCTCGCCGGCGTGGCGGTAGATCTCGAGGTCCTCGTCCCACGGGCCTCCCAGGGCGATGCCGAGCTCGCGGCGCAGCGCCGTCGGATCATCCCCGGCCCGTTCCATGCAGCCGCGCACATGGTCCTCGGTGAGCACGATGTTGCCGGCGTGGTCGGTCGCGGCATGGTGGATGCCGAGATCTGGCGTGCAGCTCCAGCGCGCACCGTCGACCATGGCGGTGGATTCCTGGGTCACCTCGAAGCGGACCTCATGCATGCCGCGCAGGGCACTGACGAGCTGCGCGCCGGTGTCCTCGCGGCCGCGCCAGGTCAGCTCCGCTCGCTGCAGCCCGCGTCCCATCGGCTGGTCCTCCCAGCGGATGCGTGCGGGCGCGCCGAGGACTCCGCTTGCGGCCCATTCGATGTGCGGTGTGAGGGCCCGCGGAGCGGAGTGGATATACAGAACGCCCTGGGTCATCTCGTTCCTTCCGGTGTCCGATGCGTCTTCCCCAACGAATCGGTACTGCGGAGGGACCTGATGACTGCGAGTGCCTGTCAGTGCAGAGCTTAGAGGGTCTCCCTGATCTGGCGCAATGCACGCTTCTTCACGGAGCGTTCCAGACCGTCGATGTAGAGCGCCCCGTCGAGGTGCCCGACCTCGTGCTGGATGAGGCGGGCCACGAGGCCCTCCCCCGCCAGTTCGATCTCCCGACCCTCGACGTCCATGCCCACACAGCGTGCGTAGGCGGAGCGGGTGCGCGGGAAGAACAGGTCCGGTACGGAGAGGCAGCCCTCGTCATCGTGCTGCAGCTCCTCGGAGAGTTCGACGATGACCGGATTGAGGATGCAGCCCAGGCCGCCCTCCTCCCCCAGGTTCCAGGAGAAGGCGCGCAGGCTCACCCCGATCTGGTTCGCCGCAACACCGGCACGACCCTCGTCGTCGACGGTGTCCAGCAGGTCCTGCACCAGGGTACGGGTGCCGTCCGTGATCGTCGTGATGGGGTCGCAGGGCGTGCGCAGCACCGGGTCGCCGACGATGCGGATGGGGCGAAGAGTCATGCCTGCTCTCCCTGCTCCGCCCCGAGGATGCGGTGGGTGACCTCCGCGCCGGGCACGACGGTGCGCTCGACGGTGCAGCCGGCCTCGACCGCGCGGCCGAAGACCTTCACCACGGTGGCGATCTCCGCCTCGGTGAGCTCCTCCAGAGGGAGCTGCACCTCCTCGGCGATCGTGAGGTAGCGGTTCTGGTCCTCATCGGAGGTGCCGTGCGCCCACAGCCGCATGTCGTAGTCCTCGCCGAGACGGCGGGCGAGGTTCACGTCGCTGCTCATGCCGGCGCAGCCGATCAGGGCGAGCTTCAGCAGCTCGCCGGGGTTGATCTCCCCCTCGCCGTGACCGATCGGGATCTCGACGCCGCGCTGAGTGCGGCCCACGAGGGTGCGGGCTCCGGTGCGGTCCGCCCAGACACTGCCGGGACCGAAGTTCTCCGGGAGCTCGAAGCGATCATCGGGGACGGTGGACATCGTCCTTCTCCTTCGCGAGAACCATCAGGAAATGAGTCAGCCCCGGGGGATCCCCGGGGCTGTGCTCCTGTGCTCCCGCACTTGGATTCGAACCAAGAACCGCTCGATTAACAGTCGAGTGCTCTGCCGTTGAGCTATGCGGGATCGACCTGAACGACTCTAGCAGGCGGCCACTGGTGTTCGCATCCCCGTTCTCCCCTCCCACCGGCCACTATGACGAAGGTAACGCCGTGCGGGTCGGGTCGTGTCCTGGTGGCCCAGGCGGGGCTTGAACCCGCGACCGACGGATTATGAGTCCGCTGCTCTAACCCGCTGAGCTACTGGGCCGTGCTCCCTGCGGAGCGCACTCGAATCTACCGCACCAGGCCTGCCCGCCCGGACACCAGCAGCCTGCGTCGAGCCCCGACGCGCCCGATGCACCGGCGCTCTGCGCACAGGTGCTGCCGACAGCCCCGGCTGTACCGAGCGAGGCCGAGAACCCTCTCGGGAGCGGAATACGGTGGAGGTGAACGCCTGACTACCCTCACCCCCCGAACTACTCTCGGACGCGATGAACGCTTCAGGATCGGATTCGGACGCTCGGGGACGCATCGGGGCGGTCTTCTACGCCTCGCTGGTGCTGTCGCTCGCGTTCGTCGCGTTCGGCCTGATCTTCCCTCGTACGCTCTCCGCCGTCTTGGTCGCGATCCGCGAGGTCGTCGTGCGGACCTTCGGGCCCGTCTACCCGGTGACCGTGTCATTGCTGCTCGTGTTCGTCGTCGTGCTCGCTCTGGCTCCGGTGGGGCGCAGGCGGCTCGGGGGTGCCGACGCGACGCCGGAGTTCGGCAATGTCTCCTGGATAGCGATGCTGCTGTGCGCCGGCGTCGGGCTCAGCTTCCTGTTCTGGGGAGCGGCTGAACCCCTCATCCATCTCGCCGGCCCGCCGTACGGTGCGACCGACCCCGGGTCCATGGAAGCCGCCCGCGCGGGAATGCGGTACTCGTACCTGTTCTGGGGGCCGCACGCCTGGGGGATCTACGCGGTGGTCGCCATCGCGATCGGCTATGCGGCCTTCAACCGGGACCGGGGGATGCTCGTCAGCGGCGCACTGCGCCCGCTCCTCGGACCCCTCGTCGACAGCTGGTGGGGAAGGGTCATCGACACGCTCGCCGTCCTCGCGATCCTGTTCGGCATCGCCACCTCGCTCGGACTCGGTGCCGGTGAGCTCAACGCCGGCCTCGCCGACCGGTTCGGCGTCGCCGATTCCTACGGGGTGAAGATCGCGATCGTCGCCGGGCTGATGACGTTCGCGACGATCTCGTCGATGACGGGTCTGGGACGCGGGATCCGCATTCTCAGCCTCGTCAACGTCGTTCTCTGCGGCGTTCTTCTCGCGTTCGTGTTCGTCGCCGGTCCCACGGTCTCGATCCTGTCCACGCTCGGCACGGGCGTCGTGGACTACGTGGCCGCCTTCGTGCCGATGAGCCTCGCGACCGAGGGTGCTGCGGGGGATCCCTGGACGGGGGAATGGATCTCCTTCTTCTGGGCGTGGTGGATCGCGTGGGCACCGTTCGTGGGGACCTTCATCGCCCGGATATCCCGAGGACGCACGATCCGGGGCGTCGTCGCCGGGGTGGTGCTGGTGCCGAGCCTGGTCAGTGTCGTGTGGTTCTCGGTCTTCGGCGGCACCTCCCTCGAACGTGAGCTCAGTGGCGCCGTGTCGGTGGCCGAGACGGCCGGGGAGGCCAAATCCAGTGCCACGCTGGCCGTGTTCGACACCCTGCCGCTGACCGGGCTCCTGCTCGTGCTGCTGGTTCCGGTGCTGGCTCTGCTGTTCATCACCTCCGCCGACTCGGCGTCGTTCATACTCGGCAGCACGACGACGGGCGGCAGCATGAAGCCCCCGCGTCCGATGCGGCTGATGTGGTCATTCGCCGCGGCCTTCGCTGCCGTTCTGCTCCTCAGCGGAGGGCCGGACAGTCTTCGCGGCGCCGCGGTCATCGCGGCGGCCCCGTTCACCGTCATCCTCCTCGGCCTCGCCCTCTCGCTCGTGATCATGCTGTGGCAGGACCGCGCAGGGAGCGGACGAACGGCTCCTCGCTGAAGACGGCGATCTCGCCCTCCACCTCATGCCTCGACACCGTCGTGCCCCAGCGGTCGGCGGTCGATGACGACACGTTCGACCAACTCGACCAGGCGAAACACGCAGCGCGAAATCCCCGGCATCGGCGAAGCGGCATCCAGGCACAGGGTGTCCCGGGCTGGGCCCGGCCCGCTCTTCCCCCCGGATCATCGAGGCCCGCCCGGGCCTCGTCGTCGAGCCGGTGTCGTTCTCAACCTGCAGGTGACCGGCGAGCACTCGCCCAGGTCGCCGAGATCAGGCCGGCACCACAGTGCTCAGACGCGAGTGACGGTGGTCCTGACCGGGGTCGGGTTCTGGAAGATGTCGAGCACCGGGCAGTGGGCATCGACGACCTCGCGCAGCTCGTCATAGCGCTCGCTCGTTGCCGGTCCCGAGAGCTCGATGTCGAGCCGCACCTCGGAGAACCCGGCGCGCACGGATTCGTCGGCGCCGAACAGTCGCGCCGCGTCCAGATCGGCTTCAGCCTTGATGACGATGTCGTCGAAGGGGATGCCGAGCTGCTGCGCGTAGAGGCGGTAGACGACGACCTGGCAGCCGGCCAACGCGCCGAGCGCATACTCGACCGGGCTGGTCCCGGCGTCATCGCCGGCCAGCGCCGCGGGCTCGTCGACGATGAAGGAGTGCTGGCCGGCGCGCACCGTCGTCGCCACGGAGCCGGCGCCGGCACCTTCGACCGCGTAGTTCAGGTGGGCGTTCGAGCGCTTGGCATCGATGCGCCCGGCCCACGCGCTTCCCGCTTTCGCGAGGCGCGAGGCACGATCCTCGGCGGAGATCTCGGGGACGGTGGCCTGGATGCTGGCTGTGGTGGTCATGTCGTGGACGATAGAAGTGCCTGACGAGTTCACCAAGGTCAGTGACATCTTCTGTCATCGAGCGTCATCTGGAGCCATCGGCGCCGCCGATCGGATCCACCGCACAGGGCCCAGAAAGACGAACAGCACTGCCCTGACCTCGCTGACCTTCTAGGCTGACCCCATGACGACCTCGCACCTCTCGCTCCCGGCCCGCGGCCGCCGGATCCTCGTCAGGACGGCAGTCGTGGGCGCGGGAGCGCTGTTCGGATCCCAGGTGCTGGTGATCGGGACCTTGGCGACCGCAGACTGGATCAAGGAACGGGGCCGCAAGGTGCGCGACGCGCCCCGACCGGGCACATTCCACGCCCAGGTGGAGGAGACGGCATTCCGCATCTACACCTCCGGCGACACGCTCTACGACGACATGATCGAGGCGATCGATTCGGCGCGCACCTCGATCCAGCTGGAGACCTACATCTGGAAGGGCGATGAGGTCGGCCAACGATTCCTGGACGCCGTGAACCGTGCCGCGGAGCGCGGCGTCACGGTGCACGTGATCTACGACGGATTCGGCAATCTCGTCGTCCCCGGCTCCTTCTATCGACAGTTCTCCCCGCAGCTCAATCTCTGGCGAGTGCCCGTCGTGCACCGGAGGTTCTGGAAAGGACTGATCCGCCGCACCGGGCTCAACCACTCCAAGATCATGGTGGTGGACGACGAGGCCGCCTTCGTCGGCGGATACAACATCGGCTCCCTCTACGCCCGGCAGTGGCGCGACACCCACCTGCGCGCGAGCGGCCCGGCCGTATGGGGGCTGCGCAACTCCTTCGCCCAGATGTGGAACGAGGGCCGCCACGACGGTGACGACATCCCGTGGATCCCGCCCCGCGCCTGGGACCCGGAGATGCGCGTGGCCTCGAACCTCCCGGTGCAGCTGGTGTACCCGATCCGCGGCATCTACCTCGATGCGATCGAGGCTGCCCAGGACCACGTGTACATCACCACGCCGTACTTCATCCCCGACCAGCAGATCCTCGCCTCGCTCGTCCGCGCGGCACACCGCGGTGTCGACGTGCGGGCGATGCTGCCCGAGGAGTCGAACCACTTCCTCGCCGACTGGGTCTCCCGCGGCTTCTACGGGCAGATGCTCGACGCCGGGATCACGATCCTGCTGTACAGCGCCGCGATGATCCACGCGAAGACCGCCACGGTCGACGGCCAGTGGTCCACGGTGGGCACCGCGAACATCGACCGGCTCTCGCTGTCGTTCAACTACGAGACCAACGTCGAGATCATCGATCCGGACTTCGCGGCCGAGATCGAGAAGATCTTCGCCGCGGACTCCGAGGACTGCGAGGAGCTCACCTCGCCGGAGTGGCGCGATCGCCTCCCCATGGCGCGCGTGGCAGAGCGGATCCTCGCGCCGCTGGGGCCGCTGCTGTGAGCACGCCGTCCCCGACCCCGGCAGGGACGCCCTCCACCGGTGATCCGCTGGCGGATCATCTCCGGCAGCATGCGGATCGCGCCCGGAGCGGTCTCGCGGCGCTCGAGCAGGAGGCCGAGGTGGAGGTCGTCCACGACACCCGCACCTCGCTCCGACGGGTGCGTGCGACGATGCGCACCTTCGCCGGGTCCTTCGCCGCCGCGGAGACGGTGGACGAGGACCTGAGGTTCGTGGCTGTCGCCCTGGGCGCCGTCCGTGATGCCGACGTGCTCGCCGAGGCGCTGCTGCCCGACCTCGAGGCGATGCCGGAGGAGCTGGTGCCCGGGCCGGCGCGAGGCGATCTGCACGACGCCCTCGCCGCCCGGCGCCGGGACGCCCTGGAGTCCGTGGGCCGGGCCCGGATGGCTCCGCCATGGAATCGGGCCGTCGCACAGCTGACGGCCTGGCGGGACGCTCCGCCCGTACTCGCGCCGCAGGACCATGCCCGCACCCTGATGAAGGCTCGGCGTCGGGTGCGACGCCGGATCCAGAACTCCGGAGGCGATCCCTTCTCGCTGCACTCCGCGCGCAAGGCCTCCAAGCGGTGGCGCTACGCCGCCGAGCTGCTGGTCGAGGTCGAACCCGTCGCGGGCATGCACCTGGAGCGGGCCATGGAGGTCCAGCGCGTGCTCGGACAGGTCCAGGATGCTGTCATCGCCCTCGAATTCCTCCGGGAGCATGCCGACCTGGGTGCTCGCAGCGGCCACAACGCCTTCTCCACCGGCCTGCTGTTCGCTCGGGCCCAGCAGCGGCTCGAGAGCTCGACGCAGCAGGCGCTGGGGCTGTTCTGAGCTCAGCGTCCCGCGGCCGGGCCCCTGCCGACCCGGCCCGCTGACCTCACCGCTCGTCGAGGTACCTCAGCACCGCCTGGACCCGCCGGCTGGTCTGCTCGTCCCCGGTCAGCTCGAGCTTGTCGAAGATCGCGCTGATGGCCTTCTCGACCGTGCTGAGCGAGAGGAACAGCCGTTCGGCGATCCCACGGTTGGACAGGCCCTCCGCCATCGCCTCGAGCACCTCCAGCTCGCGCGGGGTGAGGCGGGAGACGGCCCGCTGCTGCTCGGGAGCCCGCAGCAGCGAGCGGACCACGGCGGGGTCGATCACGGTCCCGCCCTCGGCGACGCGGTGGACGGCATCGAGGAACCCGTCGATCTCCGTGATGCGGTCCTTGAGCAGGTATCCGATCCCGGGGGCGTCGGTGCTCAGCAGGTCGCTGGCGTACTCCCGGGCCACGTGCTGGGACAGCATCAGCACACCCACCTCGGGATGCTCGCTCTTGATGCGCAGGGCGGCCAGCAGTCCCTCGTTGGTGTGGGTGGGAGGCATGCGCAAATCCACGATCGCCAGCCGGGGACGATGACGCTCCACCTCGGTCAGCAGCTGTTCGCCGTCGCCGACGGAGGCGACCACCACGACGCCCTCGTCCTCCAGCAGGCTGCGCACCCCCTCCCGCAGCAGGACCGCGTCGTCGGCGAGGACGACGTCGATCACGGATCCGGTCCGGTTCTCAGTCACTGGGCAGCTCCGCGGTGATGATGGTGGGCCCGCCGCGCGGGCTGTCGACCCTCACGGTACCGTCGAGCGCCGCGACCCGGCGGGCCAGGCCCTGCAGGCCGCCGCCCTCTGGATCCGCACCGCCGATGCCGTCATCCCGGATCGTGACGGTCAGGACCCGCTGCTCGGGCGGGCCGGCGGCGTCCAGCTCGACGAGGACCTCGTCGGCTCCGGCGTGCTTGACCACGTTGTTCACCGCTTCGCGCACCACGAAGTAGGCCGCGGACTCCACCGCGCGCGGCAGCTCCTCGGTGACCCGGTGCTCGAGTCTGATGGGGACCGGGCTGCTGGCGGCGACGTCATCGAGCGCGGAGGCCAGGCCGTGCTCGTCCAGGGCGCTGGGATAGACGCGCCAGGCGACCTGGCGCACCTCCTCGATGAGGGACTGGGACTGCGTGTGCGCCTGCTCCAGCAGCGCCGCGGCCCGCTCGGGATCCGAGGCTCGACGGGCGCGGGCGAGCATCACCGAGAGGGAGACAACGTTCTGCTGCACGCCGTCGTGCAGGTCGCGCTCGATCCGTCGGCGCTCGTCGTCGATCGCGAGCACCACGCCCCGCCGGGTGGTCAGCAGGCGGCTGATCCGGGACTCGAGGGCGTCCTGGCGGGTGACCTCGGTCCATCGCCGCAGCAGCGTGGCCTGCGCCCATGCCGCAGCCTCGGCGTACAGGGCGGTGGCCAGCAGGCTCGAGGTGCCGAAGATGAGCAGCACAGGCAGGGCGGGGCGACTGATCACCCAGACGGAGAAGTCGAACACCACCGGCTGAACCAGCACCGTCTGGAGCGTGCTGCCCAGCACGATCCCGGAGACCAGCATGATCAGGTCGAACATCACGTAGCCCAGCACACCGGCCAGCAGTGCATGCGGCACGGTCCGTCGGCCTCCGAGGAACTCCGCGGGAGGGGCTGCGAAGCGGAAGCGGTAGAAGCGTCGAAGACGCCAGGCCTCCCAGCGACGCGCCTGACGGAACGGAGCGCGCCAGCGCACCAGCAGGAACGGCAGCGTCAGCAGCAGCGCCGCGCCCAGCAGCAGCCCCAGCAGGGTGCCGACCACGTGCCGCCCGGCGCGCCGGGCGAGGCGCACGGGTTCGCGCGGCAGCGAGTACCGGGACAGGTCGGGCAGGCGCATGGGCTCTCTTCGAAATCGCTCCGCAGGCGGAAGGCACCGCGCGGTGCCGGATCGAACGCTACCAAGGGCTCCCGGCGGTGCCCATGAGGCCTTCCCCTCGGGCCGCTGACGGTTTCCCGCATTCTCCGGTGCGGACATCCCCGCTCACCGCACGGCCATCCCGGTTCCACCGGCGACGGCCGGGTTCCTAGGTTGGAGTTCGTATCCGATCCTCAGGAGACCATCCATGGACGCCGTCCTCCACCTCGCCGAGAGCCTCATGGGCTCTCCCTGGCTGTACCTGCTCGTGCTCGGCCTCACCGCCGTGGACGGATTCCTGCCCATCGTCCCGGGAGAGACCGTGGTGATCGCCGCCGGCACGTACGCCGTCACCGGCGAGCCGAACGCCGTGGCCCTGCTGGTTGCCGCCTGGATCGGTGAGCTGTGCGGGGACGTGATCTCCCATCACCTCGGGCGAGGCGCGGGCCCACTCGCCCGCTGGTTCCGTCGCCGGCGCTGGGGCGGTGCGCTGCTGGGATGGGCGGATCGGGAGCTGACCGCTCGCGGCGGGATGCTGCTGGTCTCCGCCCGGTTCATCCCCGGTGGCCGCACCGCCACCACGCTCACCAGCGGGATCGTGCGCTTCCCGCGGTCACGGTTCGTGGGCTTCGCCGCTCTCGCCGGCGTGCTCTGGGCGCTCTACTACGTCGGTGTCGGGATGCTCGGCGGGTTGGCCTTCCAGCAGCAGCCCCTGCTCGGCGTGGCGATGGGCATCGGGACAGCGATCGTCCTCGGCGGAGGGATCGAACGGGTCCGCTCCCTGCGAGGGCGCCGCCGCTCGCAAGCTCGCAGTTCGTCGGTCAGTCCTGCGCCCGATCGACCGGCCTCCTCCCGCTCGCAAGCTCGCAGTTCGTCGGTCAGTCCTGCGCCCGATCGACCGACCTCCTCCCGCTCGCAAGCTCGCAGTTCGTCGGTCAGTCCTCCAAAGCGCGCAGCGCTCGGC
>JAKDUN010000421.1 GCA_030457675.1 Brachybacterium sp.
GTCGACGAACTGCGAGGAACGAGCGGGAGGAGATCGGCGCATGAGCACAGCTCGCCGGGTCCAGCACGTGCCCCGTCACCGTCGTCACGGCGTGCCCTCCAGCAGCTCCACACTGCTGCGGGCCAGCGTGGTGATGGCCTCGGGGTCGATGATCTCGCGGCTGCTCGGCTTCGTGCGGAACTTCCTGTTCGGCGCGATCCTCGGCGGTTCGATGTCCGCCGCGGCCAACGCCTTCAGCGCGGCGAACACGCTGCCCAACACCATCTGGCTGCTGGTGGGCGGCGGCACCCTGAACGCGATCCTGGTGCCCGCGATCGTACGGGCCGTGAAACGACCGGACCGGGGCAGCGACTACGTCTCGCGCCTGATGACCCTGGTCGCCGCGGCCTCCCTGGGTGTCACCGCGGTCTGCCTGGTCGCGGTGCCGCTGCTGCTGACGCTCACCAGCGGTCTGCTGCCCCCGGAGACCTACGCGCTCGCGGTCCAGCTGGGCTACTGGATGATGCCGCAGATCTTCTTCTCGGCCCTGTACGTGATGTGCGGGCAGCTGCTGAACGCCCATGACAACTTCGGGCCGTACCAGTGGGCGCCGGTGTTCAACAACCTCGTGGGCATCCTCGGCGCGGGCCTGTTCCTGGGGGTGTGGGGCACCGTCGGCGACCCGAGCCAGTGGACGCTGTCGATGATCGTGGCGATGGCCGTGATCAACGTGGGTGGCTCCGCGGCGCAGGTGCTGTTCCTGTTCTGGTACGTCAAGAAGCTGGACCTGCGGCTGCGGCCGAAGTGGGGGCTGCGCGGGCTGGGCCTCGGCAAGCTGAGCCGGATCGGGCTGTGGTCACTGGCGATGCTGGGCCTGGGACAGCTCGGCATCTGGGCCTCGCGCTGGGCCACCGGAGGCGCCGTGCGGATGACGGAGCAGTACCAGGGCCAGCCCGAGCTGGCCGCCCGCTATCCGGCCCTGCTCACCATGGAGTGGGCCTATCTGGCGTTCATGATCCCGCAGGGGATCATCGCGGTCACCCTGGTCACCGCCGCGTTCCCCTCGATCTCGCGCAGTGCGGCCGATGCCGACCACTCCGGCGCCCTGGAGCGCTACAGCGAGACCAACCGCCTGTTGGCCGTCCCGATGATGCTGTGCACCGCGGTGTTCATCGCCCTGTCGGGCCCCATCATGTGGGTGATCGGCGGCGGCACCGGCGAGACCGCGGCCCGGGCCAACGGCACCGTGCTGGTCGCCTACATGCTGGGCCTGGTGCCCTTCGCCTCGCTGTACCTGATCAAGCGGGTGTTCTACGCCTACGAGGATGCCCGCACCCCGTTCATGGCGCAGATCCCGATCGCGGCGCTCACGGTGCTGTCGGTCCCGCTGATCCTGACGTTGGTCGATCCGATGTACGCGGCCGCCTCCGCCGCCGGCGCCATGAGCCTCGGCAACGCGGTGGCATGGCTGGTGGGCATCGGGCAGCTGCGCCGTCATGCCGTCCGCCACGACACGCGTCCGCCGAGCACCCGTGCCGGGATCTCGCTGTTCGGGCGACTGGCGGCCTCCGCGGCGGTCAGCTGGGCCGCAGGCACCGGCCTGGTGCTGCTGGCGGGGGGCCTGCTGTGGAGCCATCGCCTGCTCGCGGTGCTGTTCGGTGCGCTCATCGCCGCGGTGATGACCGCAGTGTTCACCGTGGTCGCGTACCTGCTGCGGGTGCCCGAGGTGCAGCGGCTGGTCAGGGTGGTGCGACGGAAGCTGGACCGGTTCACCCGCCGTAGTCAGAGGGTGACCTCGTAGCATGGACGATGCACGCGACGGGCGCACCCCCGTCGGACGACGAGAAGGACGGTCCGTGAACACGAACCCACAGCCGGACGCACTGCGCTCCCGGTGGACGCTGGAGGGACGCGTCCCCCTGTCCGGCGTCGCCGACGGTGCCGTATGGCACCGTGCGCGCTCGATCTCCACCGGCGAGGACGTGGTCCTGTTCGTGGTGCGGGGCATGGCGGCACTGGAGGCCGCCGACGCCGTACGGCGCGCCTACCTGGTGGAGGACCCGCACCTGCTCCAGGTGAAGGACATCGTCGTGCTCGATGATCCGCGGGACACCACCACGGGCCGGCCCGCCTCCGGTTCCACGGACGGCCCGACCACCGTCGTCGAGTACGCGCTCCCACCCGCTCCGCCGCTCGCCGCTCTGCTGGCCACGGGGCCGCTGCATCCCGAGACCGCCCGCGCGATCATCGGCGAGGCGGCGACCGGGATGGAGGCCGCTCGCCGGCGCGGCGTGCGCCATCAGCTCCTGGACTCCAACCGCGTCTTCGTCGACACCACGTCCGGCGACGTGGTCCTGCTCGGCATCGGGGTGGAGGCGGCCGCGCATCCGGGCCTGGACCGGTCCCGGGAGGTGGCGTCCTTCCAGGACACCGCCGCCCTGGTCGCCCTGCTGTATCG
>JAKDUN010000422.1 GCA_030457675.1 Brachybacterium sp.
TCCGCCCGGCGGTGACGGCGGAAGGGCGGGGTGTCCGCGGAGAGCCGGGCGCGACGGCTGGCCTCGGAGGCCCGACGGCGGCTCGGTGGCCCAGCGGCGGCTCGGCGGCCCAGCGGCGGCTCGGTGGCCGCCGCCTCGATTACGCTCGGGAGCATGAACGCCGCGACGTCGACCGCCGACCCCCACGCCAGCATCTACGACCACGGCTTCGTGCGGGTGGCGGCCGTGACCCTGCCGGTCGCGCTCGCCGACCCGGCCACCAACGCCCAGCGGCACCTCGAGCAGCTGCGTGAGCTGCACGAGCAGCAGGTGGGCGTGGCCGTCTTCCCCGAGCTGTCGCTGACCGGGTACTCGCTGGAGGACCTGGTGATGCAGGAGCCGCTGCTGGATGCGGCCGAGCAGGCCCTGGCCACGGTGGTCGAGGCCAGCCGGGAGCTGATGCCGCTGATCGTCGTCGGCGCCCCGCTGCGCGCCGCGGACCGCTCCCGTCTGTTCAACTGCGCGATCACCATCCATCGCGGCGAGATCCTCGGCATCCACCCCAAGCAGAACCTCGCCACCTACCGCGAGTTCTACGAGCGCCGCTGGTACGCGCCCGGGGACGATGCCGACGGCGTGAGCGTGCGCGTGCTCGACGGGGAGCACGTGCTGACCCCGCACTCGCTGATCACGGTGCCGGACGTCCCGGGGCTGAAGCTCTTCGTGGAGATCTGCGAGGACATGTGGGTGCCGGTGCCGCCGTCGGCCGAGGCCGCGCTCGCCGGTGCCACCGTGATCGCGAACCTCTCGGGCTCGCCGATCACTGTCGGCCGCGCGGAGGATCGAAAGCTCATGGCCCGCTCGGCGTCGGCCCGCTGCCAGGCCGCCTACATCTACGCGGCCGCCGGCGAGGGGGAGTCCACCACGGACCTCGCCTGGGACGGGCAGACCTTCGTGTACGAGTGCGGTGATCTGCTGGGGGAGTCCGAACGCTTCCCCGAGGGCCCGCGCGCCACGATCGTGGACGTGGACGTGGACCGGATCGTCGCCGAGCGTCGCCGCCAGAACACGGCCGACGACAACCGCCGCACCCACGCCGCCTCGCTCGAGAAGTACAGCTCATGGGCCGCCACGACCCTGTTCGAGCCCGAGCCCTACGTGGTCTTCGACGACGAGGTGGTGGACGCCCTCGCCGACGATGCCGCCGAGGATGACTCCGAGGAGCTGCCGACGGGGGCCGAGGCGCGCCGCCCGGCGACCGGCCCGCTGCGCCGAGAGCTGCACCGCTTCCCCTTCGTCCCCGAGGATGCGTCCCGCCTCGCGCAGGACAGCTATGAGGCGTTCTCCATCCAGGTGGCGGGGCTGGTGCGTCGGCTCTCCGCGATCGGCGGCGACAAGCCCGGCGGCACCAAGCCCGTGCTCGGCGTCTCCGGTGGCCTGGATTCCACGCATGCGCTGCTGGTCTGCGCACGGGCGATGGACCGGCTGGGCCGCGACCGCTCCGAGATCCTCACCTATACGATGCCCGGCTTCGCGACCACCGAGCACACCCGCTCCAATGCGGAGCTGCTCTCGCGGGCGATCGGCGCGAGCTTCGAGACGATCGACATCCGCCCCGCCTCCACCCAGATGCTGAGCGACATGGGCCATCCCTTCGGCCGCGGCGAGGAGGTCTTTGACGTCACCTTCGAGAACGTCCAGGCCGGGATGCGCTACGACTACCTCTTCCGCCTCGCCAACCACCACGGCGGGATCGTGGTGGGCACCGGGGACCTCTCCGAGCTGGCGCTGGGCTGGTGCACCTACGGGGTGGGCGATCAGATGGCCCACTACGGCGTGAACGCGGGCGTGCCGAAGACCCTGATCCAGCACCTGATCCGCTGGGTGATCGCCGAGAAGCTGTTCGACCAGGCCACCGGCGACCTGCTGCAGGCGGTGCTGGACACCGAGATCACCCCGGAGCTGATCCCCACGAAGACGGGGGAGAAGGCGCAGTCCACCGAGGACTCGATCGGCCCCTACGCGCTGCACGACTTCACGCTCTACCACCAGCTGCGCCGCGGCTACGGCCCGGCGAAGATCGCCTACCTCGCCCACCAGGCCTGGGGCGATGTATCCGCCGGTCAGTGGCCCGCCGGCTATGTCGAGGCGGACAAGCGCGCCTACTCCCGCGCCGAGATCAAGCAGTGGCTGACCGTGTTCACCCGCCGCTTCTTCTCCAGCCAGTTCAAGCGCTCCGCCATGCCCAACGCCCCGAAGGTGCTGGCCGGCGGCTCGCTGTCCCCGCGCGGCGACTGGCGGATGCCCTCGGACGTCACCTCGAAGGCCTGGCTGGCCGAGATCGAGCGCGAGGTGCCGGGGGGCTGACGTCGGGCCCCGGGCTCACTTCTGCGCCGCTACGGACTTCTGCGCCCCGGGGGCCCCCGGGGGGGGGGGGGGCGGGGGGGCCCCCGG